>NZ_JBARYM010000193.1:0-4205 GCF_049647865.1 Tunicatimonas sp.
GTTACTCGCACTGGCCGAATAAGCTAGTGAGCAATTCCTTTTTCCTTAGCTAATCACTCCTGAACCAATTAATTCGTCTCCACTATACCAAGCTACAAATTGTCCGGCAGCAATACTTTTCTGCGGACGGTCAAATACTACATAAAGGCCTTCGGTAGTTTGGCGCAGTGTGGCTTCTTCCAACCGCTGGCGGTAGCGGATTCGGGCTTGATAGCGAGCTTCTTCCCCAGTCTCAAGGCGTAAATCTCCTCGTAGCCAGTGAGTTTCTTCATTAGTGACAAATAACGCCGGACGATACAAACCAGGATGCTGATCGCTTTGACCAACGTACACTACATTTTCGGTAGTATCCGTGGCTAACACGAACAATGGTTCGGGGCTACCTCCTACATTCAGTCCTTTACGCTGGCCAATAGTAAAGTAATGCGCCCCCTGATGTTCACCTACCACGTTGCCCAAGCTAGGCTGATACGAATACGGAGCTGCCAGTTCGGCTAGACTATTTGTATCTGCTTCGGCACCCGAAGTAGTTACCAACTGACGCTCAAAAATAGCAGCCTCTTTGGGAATTTCTATAATCTTTCCCAACTTAGGAAGTAGCTTTTGCTGCAAAAACTCGGGTAAGCGGACTTTGCCAATAAAACACAGTCCCTGAGAATCTTTCTTCTCGGCGGTTACCAAATTCAGTTCGCGAGCCAGTTGACGTACTTCTGATTTTTCCATCTCGCCAATTGGGAACAGAGCTTTACTCAACTGCTGCTGATTCAGTTGGCACAAAAAGTAGCTTTGATCTTTATTCTGGTCTTTTCCCGCCAGCAAGTGATAGGTTTTATTTCCCATCGAATCAGTGCTTTCAGATTTACGGCAGTAGTGTCCGGTAGCTACGAAGTCGGCTCCTAACCGCAGCGCCGTTTTAAGAAAAATATCAAATTTAATCTCTCGGTTACACAGTACATCGGGGTTGGGCGTTCGTCCCTGTTCGTATTCCCGAAACATATAGTCAACGATCCGCTCTTTATATTCCTTGCTGAGGTCAATCGTCTGAAAAGGAATTCCTAATTTTTGAGCCACGATCAACGCATCTTGACTGTCTTCTACCCAAGGGCACTCCCGGCTAATAACCACACTATCGTCGTGCCAGTTCTTCATAAACAGGCCAATTACTTCGTAACCCTGCTCTACCAATAAGTGCGCCGCCACGCTGGAGTCTACCCCTCCCGATAGGCCAACAACCACTCGCTTTTTCATACTATTAAGATTTGCTAAGTATACTATATTTCTAAGAAAATGGTTCAGCTTAGATAATTGGCAGTTAGTCCGCCTTAGGCGGAAACAATTAGCAATGAATATGAATTAATGACCAATGACAAGATTCAAAGAGGCTCGTGAAAAGTATCGTCCTGACCAGATTAAGCTACTGTTTATTACGGAAGCTCCTCCGCCGGAGGAGCGAAATCGTTACTTTTATTTTGAAAAAGTACGTCGGGGTGATAGCTTATTTTTAGAAATGATGAAAGTGCTGTTTGCCGAAGAGGTTGCTGCCTTTGATACGGTACGGCAACTACGAGTCGAGAAGAGTTATTTTCTAGAGAGATTTCAGGAAGAAGGTCTTTTTCTTATCCACGGTCACGATTCGCCTTTACCCAACACTACCGCCACAGCTCGCTCTACTATTTACTGGAATAATGTGCCGGAAATTATTCAAAAGATTCTTGCATTAGCGAACCCGAATGTGCCTATCGTTTTAATTTCTGCGGTAATTTTTCGGGGCTTAGCCGAGCCATTGATAAAAAGTGGATTTCAGGTAATTCACAACGAAATGATTGAATTTCCTAACTCCGGCCAACAACTCAACTTTCGTCGTAAGTTAAGGCCACTGTTAATGCAGAAGGGCTTACTGCCGTCCGGCTTGTAATTAATTTGAGAAGATAGATACATCTACTTCATTCAAAAATGTAGAAAGTCTGTCAGTATCTTTAAAAGCGTCTACACTAACTTGTAATGTGGTGATATTGTACCGGTACTCTACAAAGAAATTATCTAGTGCGTACAAGCGAGTAATACAATCTCCAATAGTGGTGAGCGTTAAAAAATGAGCATACTGATGAATCGTATAGATTTGCTGTCTAACAGAGTACTTCTTAAAATCTTGATGCGTCATAATAAGCGAATGTTATAGTAACAAATGAATACCATAAGTATCACTTTTTCTTTATTAAACTTAACGATAGCTTACTTGCGACAGATTTGCTTAAAAGTAATGCCTCTGTAGTATCTTAGCCACTATGGACACCCTAACTCACACTTCAATACCCAGTCGGCGAGCAGTAGGTTTGTCCACTTGGCTGACTGACCCCATCGATAATAGTTCACTCATTCTGTTTCGGATAGCCTTTGGCCTTTTGATTGCTGCGGAAGGTTTCGGGGCTATTTTAACCGGCTGGGTTCGCCGAACATACGTAGAACCAGCGTTCACCTTTAACTTTATAGGTCTGGATTTCTTGCAACTGTTTGCGGGAGAAACGATGTACGTAGTTTACGGACTTATGGGCGTAGCGGGGATTATGGTCATGCTAGGTTATCGCTACCGGATAGCAATACTAACGTATGCCGTACTGTGGTCAATTGGCTATCTTTTACAGAAGACCAGTTATAATAACCACTATTACTTACTGATGCTGTTGTGCTGGGTTATGACATTGATGCCCGCTCATCGCTACTATTCGCTCGATGTACACCAGAAAAGAGTGGGAAAGTCACTCACCTGCCCGCGCTGGTGTACGGTGGTTTTTGTGGTGCAATTATTTATTGTATATACGTTTGCTTCGTTGGCTAAGATTTATCCTGATTGGTTAGCAGGCATTCCTATTGGTTTATGGTTTGCCGGTAAAGCTGATTTTTGGCTCATCGGTCCAATATTGCAAGAAGAATGGTTACAAACAATGGTAGCCTACGGTGGCATCGCTTTCGATGGTCTAATTATTCCGGCACTATTGTGGCGTAAAACCCGTCCGTGGGCGTTCGCAGTAGGAGTGTTTTTTCACGGATTCAACTCAGCCGTTTTTCATATCGGAATTTTTCCTTACTTAGCCATTGCGCTTTGCGCATTCTTCTTTCCGCCGGAGCAGGTTCGCCGGTTATTTTTCCGGAGGAAACCGCCACTCACTGCTGAAGCGGTTTCGTCTACCAACTACCCGCTGCCTACATGGGTTTTGGTTCTGGGAATTTTGTACTTCGCTTGGCAGGTGTATCTACCTTTAAGGCACCATTTGTACGAAGGAAATGTGTTTTGGACGGAAGAAGGTCACCGACTATCGTGGCGGATGATGCTACGTACCAAATCCGGCTCGGTTCGGTTTATGGTAGAGGATAAAGCAACTGGGGAAACCTGGTGGGAAGAACCGCGCGATCATCTTACGCCCAAGCAAGCACGTAAGTTGGCGACTCACCCCGATATGATCTGGCAGTTTAGTCAGTATCTGGATAAAACATACCAAGAGCGCGGACACGAGGACGTAGCGATCTACGCACACGGGAAGGTGAGTCTCAATGGCCGCAAGCGGTCACCACTGGTCGATAGTTCGGTAGACTTAGCTAATGTGTCTTGGCAACCCTTTCGCCATGCTGCCTGGATTTATCATGACAGGGAATTGCCAAAATAGTGCTCTGTATTCTATTATGCGGGGGGATTCACCAGTTCCATGAACCATTTAGGGGAAGCAATCGGCGTAAATCCATACTGCTGATAAAGCGTGTGAGCATCGGCAGTTAATAATCCCCAACGTTGCAAGTTTTGTAAGTCGGGATGACTTAGGACATTCGTAATCAACTGTTTACTCAATCCTCTTCTACGATAACCTTCTATAATAAAAACATCCATCAACCAGGCAAATACAGCGTAGTCAGTCACTACGCGGGCAAAACCTACTTGCTGACCGCTAGAATGGTACATGCCAAAGCATAAAGCGTTAGCAATCGATTTCTCTACTACCGCTCGGCTTCTGCCCTTCGACCAATACGCTTCACTACTCAGATAGGTATGGATCATATCCACATTTAACTTAGTACGGTCAGTGGATACTAAGAAACTCTCTTTCATTGCTCAAGTATTGATATGGTAGACTGGTTTAATACTACAATTTTTTTCCAAGTCATACATCTGCATTACTCATCCATTATGCTATATACCCACAGAATAAAACCTG
>NZ_JBARYM010000194.1:0-2207 GCF_049647865.1 Tunicatimonas sp.
CTTAAGACTATTAGCTTTTGTCTTCACAAATAGAAAATTCTCACTATTCTCAGATAGCTCTTGATTGATATGCAGCACCCTATCAAATTGGGTGATACTTCTTATTTTCTCAAGCGTTACTAAGAAATCATCATAACTGAATGGTTTACATAGGATTCCCCTAGTAAACTTGGAACTGCGAAGTGCGGGCAATGCAACTTCCGTATGAGCAGTTGTAAGTATAACCGCTGGAGTGCCGTATTGGGAGGTTTTTTCAATAAGATTAAGTAAGTCCATACCGTTAATTTCCGGCATATCGATATCAAGAAAAAGCAGGTCGATTACATTTTCTTTTAGAAAAGATAGCCCTTCTAATGGACTAGTAAATGTTCTATCAATCGTAAAACCATTCAGTAGCCGGATATAATTATCAATAATAGTAAATGTTGAAGGGTTATCATCTATGATAATGCAGTGAAAAATACTTTCTGAATTGATCATTATACCAATCTTTAATCATTTAATACCTAAGGCATTGATTTTTTGCCGATACGTTGTTCCTATTGGTATGGATTCTTCCGTATGTTCTAGACTCAAATGTGATGAGCTAATTTCAACTACATAATTAAAGTTGATAATATATTGCTTATGAATTCTAAGAAATTCAACTCCAGGCGAAAGTATACTCTCTATCTGAGTTAGACTATACGACAGATGTAGCCCTTTAGAATTATTTTTTAAATGAATTTTAACAAAATGTCCATCTGACTGAATAAACAGTATATCGTCAAAACGAAGTTTGACTGATTTACCCTCAGAGCGTATGAAACAAAATTTGTTGTTTGTCAAGGGTATTTTATCATCAGTCCGGTTTAGTTTTAGGGTTGATTTAATAAACCGTTCATAGGAGATTGGCTTCAGCAGAAAATCTACTACATCCAAGTCAAACCCATCAATAGCGTATTGATCATGCGCTGATGTAATGATGAATTTTGGATAGCTTTTGCTAGCTGATGTGACAACTCGAATAAACTCAATACCGGATATTCCAGGCATCTCAATATCAATAAATACTACGTCCAGTTGATGTTCTTTTAAAAAGTCAAGAGCTTCTAAAGGTCGGGTAAATCCCTGTAAAAGATTTATTCCAGGAGTTCGGATAGAATGTTTTCGTATAACCTCAATAGCACTAGGACTGTCGTCGATAGCAATTGCTTGTATCATGTAATTTGATTTTTAGTCTTCATACAAAGACTGTACAATAGAAATGTACACAAATATGCTTATTCACCTTCGCTTTGGCGTACTAATTCCGTATCGCTCAGTTGCCATAGTAAAAATGCCATGCGGTCAGCAATAGTTGTTAATGTCTCCTCAGAAGCGTTTACACCGTGACCGCCATCATATACACGAAGTAAAGTAGGATGATTGTTGTCACGAAGATCTGTCAAGATAGCCGCCATCTTGGCTGGTTCCCACAATAATGTCCTTTGATCTTTTCTTCCAGCAGTTAATAAAACAGCAGGAACATCTTTGTTAGTACTAGATTCAAACGAAAGATAGGGGTCCATTTCTAGTAGATTCGCAAATTCCACTGAATCTCTAGGGGAACCAAACTCTTCTGCTTGCGCTAATCCATTTGGTGATTGATCTAAGCGGGTGGGATTCAGTAATGCGTAATCCAGCACAACGGCTTTAAATAGTTCTGGCCGTTCAATCATAGCTTTACCAACGGCTAATCCCCCAGCACTAACACTGTAAGCCGCTAATTTATTAGGTGATGTATAGTTTTTCTCAGTAAGATACTCAGCACATGCAATAACATCTTTCCAAGAGTTCACCTTTTGCCCCTTTTGCCCAGCTTTGTGCCATGCAGCACCCTTTTCTCCTCCTCCACGAACGTGCGCTACGGCCAATACCCCCCCCTTCTTATACCAAGCAAGCATTTCTAATTCCATATAGGGTTCCAAAGATTCACCATAGGCACCATAAGCTTTTAACAACGTTGGATTAGTGCCATCTTTGGCAACTCGTTTATTATAAATAATAGAAAGCGGTACCTCCTCTCCATCGTGAGAGGCAACTAATACTTCTTCCACCATCAAATTTTTAGGACTTTCAAAGGGGCTTGAGGGCCGCATATTCGTTAATAATACTTGCTGCCTTTCAGCATCATAATAGTATGTCTTTAGTCCACTATTCCAATTGGATAAGCGAAAGAATAACCC
>NZ_JBARYM010000195.1:0-16419 GCF_049647865.1 Tunicatimonas sp.
GCTAATGAGGTGAGTGGCAATGTTCCGCACAACCCTATGGTTAGCCACACCGATAAGCTTCGCCTTAGCGTGAGGTTAATTGACGAGTACGACTGCCATTCGTGCATAGCGAAAAATAAAATGGCAGACTAACTGTAGAATACAAGAAATGCAATAGGACGCATACCTACGCAAGGTTAGATAGAGCCACAACTACAGCAGCGCATTTTCCAACTTGATAGTACGGTAAACGGTCTGATACATTCCTGACCTTTCCACCGAAAGCCTGAATGAAAATTAGCACAGGCAGGTCTCCTGACTCACTCAGTTGCTGTGGCCTTCCCATCCGCCGTAAGCAGACAGTGGCAATGTTGACAGCAACCCACTAAAGAGTTTACAGTTGCGGGGACAGCTTCGGATTTACACCGAATTCCCTTTTAATTCAGATTAGCAAGATATGCTTGATCTGAAACCCAATGCGCTTCAAAGATAGAATCATTATTTTTTATTTCCTACAAATGAAGCTACGGGTGAGAAAGGGAAGAATATAGTTGCGATAGCTGATGCAGCAAACTCTCAATAGATTGGGCCGAACTAACCGGTTGATTTTTATGATAAACTATCCAGCTCGTATCAGAACCTATTTTAATTGATACAGGTTCTTGACTCCGCACCAAGTACCCCGTTCGCTCCAATGCTCTGCGAGTCCATACAGCTCGCGTTCCGGCACCCTTTAGCGAAATGGGATGTGAAGAAGAGTGTTGTACCTGAAAGGTTCCGCTTTCAGGATTAAACGGGGCAAGTTCAGTACTCATCGCTTCGGCTAGAGTCCCGCTGAGCACGAGGTCTTCGGGTACACTATCGCTAATCGTTTGCTGATGCATTAACCAAATGCGGTCGGAAACTTGAAGAGCTAGCTCAATGTTGTGGGTAGAGAAGATGATGCACTTATTTTTGGTTTTCACCAGCGTTCGTAATAACTGAATGATGTTTACCTGATTAGTAATGTCCAGATGCGTGGTAGGCTCATCTAGGATCATGATTGGCGTATCTTGGGCTAAGGCTCGAGCAATCATTACCTTTTGACGTTCGCCATCGCTGAGCTGGTAGATAGGCTTTTCCAACAATGGGGTTACTTTAGCTTGGTGTGCCGCTGCTTCCACTTTTTGCCGATCAGTTACTGAAAACCTACCTAACCAGCCCGTATGAGGAAATCTACCCATCGCAACTAATTCAGCCGTTTTTAGGTAGCTAATTTCAGTCTGACCAGTTAGCACAACGCTTACGTAGTGGGCCAGCGTTTTGGCATTGAGTGTGTCGAGAGGTTTATCAAATAGTTTAACAGTTCCGGAAAGCGGCTTTTGCAACCCAGTTATTGTCCTTAGCAACGTAGACTTTCCAGCACCATTGGCACCTACCAAAGCGATTAACTGCCGGTTGGCAACTGATAGGTTGAGGTCACGAACTAACAGTTGATCTGTTCGACCCTTGACGTAGCCTAACGATACCTGATTAAACGATATAACTGAAGAGGGCACACTCATCGGCTACCGAAAGTGGGTGCTGAGGTTACGGCGATGAAGGATCACCCAGATGACAACGGGCGAACCAATCAACGCAGTAATAGCATTGATCGGTAGCACCCAGGCTTGGCCGGGCCACTGAGAAATCAAATCGCAGCCAATCAGAATTAGGGCTCCGGCCAAAGCACAGGCTGGAATAAGCCAGCGGTGATCCGAAGTGTTAAGTAGTGACCGCACTAAGTGAGGTACGGCGATACCAATAAATCCGATAGGTCCACAAAATCCAGTGACTAAGCCAACTAATACGCTGGTGGTAGCAATAATACCAATACGAGTAGGTAAAAGGGGAATACCCATACTACGAGCGTAGCGTTCACCAAGCAGTAATCCGTTTAAATTTTTAGAAAGTAGAAAAGTGATAAAGATTGTCAGCAATGTCAGAAAAGAAAATATTCGTAGCTGCTCATTCGCCACATTACCCACACTGCCTAGCGTCCAAAGTAGATAGTCGCGGATTTGCTCCGGCTGGCTGAAGTACTGCCAGATACTGACCACCGCTAGCGTAACATTGCCAATCATAATTCCGATAATCAGTAGTACAATATTATCATTAATCCGTAGTGAAATTGCTAAGATGAGGAGTAATACCGTAGCTGCTCCGGCACTGGATGCGATGACCAGTAACCACCCTTGACCTACCCCGGACGACCACAGGGTGGAAATTGCTACCGACTGGCCGGAGGCTAATAGCACAGTGGCTACGCCCAAACTTGCGCCCGCCGAAATACCGAGTACGGATGGTCCCGCTAAAGGATTACGAAATAAGGTTTGAAGTTGTAATCCACCTACCGAGAGAGCCATTCCCGCCAGCATGGCGGTGATTGTCTTGGGGATTCTAATATTTATTAGAATGTTATTCCAGATATTGCTATGAGTTTCTCCTCCGCTCAATACGTGAGCTACTTCCCTCAAAGGAATAGAGACCGATCCTAAGGCAATATCTGCCAATCCAATAATTAAGACTCCTAAAGATAATAGCACCAGCCAGGTAGCTGGGGTTAATTTTCTTGTAATGGCCGATTGGGTTATGGTATTCACTACAAAAGCTGCTGGTAATAGTAGAACCGGTGGTGGGGCAGTAACCCCGGGTGCAACGCTTTAATCAAATCGGCCAGTATACGCTGTGGGTACACTACTCCACTTTCGTAGTAGTCGTTTCCGCCGCCCGAAGCATTAAGTCGGCGGTTGCTATTATAGACTTTTTCCGATTGGAAAGATAAGAAATCAGCGAAACGAGGATCAATGCCTAGTACTTCCTGTTTGTTGAGCGGTTGCCCAGGATCGAGCCAGATATCTGCCTGTAGTCCCAGGTCGTACATACGTTCAAAATCTACCGGAAAGCTAACGGCAGTAGAATCTTGACTGAATGCCCAATCAGCCCCGGCATCTTGCAGTAGCGCGTTACGGTAACTTTTAGCACCCGGAACGTACCAAGTTCCTTGAAACGGAGTTCCAACAATAACCGAAGGCTTGTCAGCTACTGACTGGGTAAGCTGGACTAAGGAAGTATATGCCTCTTCAGTATGGTTAAACTTAGTTTCAGCAATTTCTTCCTGATTAAGTAAGACCGCAAAAAGCTTTAACCATTCGGCTTTTCCTAATGGAGTACTTTCGGTCCACTCAGCAACCGGAAGTACCGGAATATTCAAATCAATAAACTTCTGGTAAGTCGATAGATCGCTACCAGGCATATGAGAAATTGTTATTAGATCTGGTTCAAGCGCGATCACCTGTTCGGAACTTAGCGTATTGCCACTGCCTACTTCTTGAATATGCCCCGAAGCTACTTTATTGCCAAATAGAGAATCATATATATAAGCTGCATTATCTACCCCAATGACTACTTCTGTACTACCCAGCATCTTCAAGAAGGCCAAATGAGTGGTTGATTGCGTAATGATTCGTTGAACCGGGGTGCGAATAATCTGATCTACTTCTGATTTTAGATTAGGTGGTACAGTTTCATCGTCCGGTACTAGAAGATAGCGCAAAGTATCATCAACCCCAGCGAGTGAAACAACCTTCTGGTGCGCAAAATAGTCAATGGTAAAGCCTTGAGCGGATTCTACCTGTAGGGTAGAATCCGGTTGGGATAAAGAGC
The DNA here is from genome assembly GCF_049647865.1 of Tunicatimonas sp. Classification (NCBI taxonomy): domain Bacteria; kingdom Pseudomonadati; phylum Bacteroidota; class Cytophagia; order Cytophagales; family Catalimonadaceae; genus Tunicatimonas; species Tunicatimonas sp. Next base: position 3,664 of record NZ_JBARYM010000195.1, read on the forward strand.
TTGACTGTTCGGGTGAGTTACGGCAAGACCACAGAAAAATCAACAGGAATCCCAATTGGAATACTGCAACACTATTCAGCCTAATAAGGCCACCAAATGCTAAGAACAGTGTGTTCATACGTGGTTCTTTTTACCCCAAACCTCGAGAGTGGCAGATATTAATTATGGCAGGTCTTCTGGCTTCCCCGGCAATGATGGCCTTCCCATCCACCTCAGACGCATAGTCTAAGGCAAACAGTGGCGATGGATTGTCATTGCACTAATTCTGGAGTTACAGCAGCGAGGACTGCACCGGATTTGCACCGATTTCCCTTTTCAGCTTGCCAACAAAAAAGTAAGCAAGTCACCATAATTACGGTAAAACTACCTAAATTCTAGCGAATTCCTATAGTACTCTCAGGACAGTACTCATATTTAGATTTAGCGAGGAGAATAAATGGAGTAGCCGTAGAGGATAACCAGCAAACCCAATACGATAATAACTAAAGCAGCAATAATAACATGTCGCTTATTCATATCAAGGCTAGTTGAGCTTGGTTTGACCTGTTTCTAAACCATCTAAAAACCCTTGGTACATTGGCTTCTTGCTAAAATTATCGTCAAACAGTAGCGGCCATTGCGGGTTTCCGGTATTCTGAGTCAGCCAGCTTTCATTATCACGCAAGCCCCAAAAAGTGATAGCAAACTTATTCTGTTCCGGTATTTGTTGGTAGAGCCGAACAATTTCAGCCATAAGTTCCTGCTGCTGTTGGGCGGCTTCTTCGGTCAGCATACCCGCGGTGCCTTCCGGATTGGTGCGAATATCTACTTCTGATAAATGTATTTTGAGGTTTCGCTTGACAATTTCATCTAGTGCGTACTGAAAATTATCCAGCGATAAGTCCAGACCAATGTGCATTTGCATCCCGACGCCGTCAATAGGAATACCGCGGGCCTGAAAATCGTCGACCATTGTTAAAATCGTTTTTAACTTTTCTGGATTAGTCGCCACACTGTAGTCGTTGTAAAACAATAATACATCTGGGTCAGCTTCCCGAGCGTACTGATGGCAACGAGCTACGTAATCATCACCCAATTTCTGCCGATACACTGAGTTTCTCATTCCATCGCCCTCAGCTGCAATGGCTTCGTTCACCACATCCCAGCTCACTACTTTGCCTCGGTAGTGCTTTACTACACTATGGATGTAGTCACGGAGTAAATTCTCTAGAGTAGCTGAATCGTAGGAGTCAATTGATTCTCTGAGCCACTTAGGTTGCATCATATGCCAAACCAGTGTGTGACCGTGCACTTGCTGATTGTGATTTTCAGCAAAAGCTACTACCGAATCTCCTGCGCTAAAATCATATTCTCGTTCGGCGGCCCAACTGTATTGGGGTTTCATAACGTTCTCAGCAGTAATGCTACTAAATTCAGATCCTGCTATTTGGGCGTAGTCAGTTTGAGCAAGTCGCTGAGGACTGACGGCTACGCCTACTGGAAAATTAGCCATTGATCTTAAACGGGGTTCGGGAGAATCTAATCCGTTGCTGATTATCATCACCAGCAGTAGACCCAAACTAGAAAAGAAAGGAAAAAGTCTCATAGAAAATAGGTTTGGCGGTTGTATTATAAAAAAACGCTATGACTCTCTATATATTTTTAATGTGCTTTCAGATTCTGATAAAGAATTCATAGTTTATCGTCGTAGTTGATGCCAAAGTAATAGGGCAATGACTAAAGATAATAGTATTTTTACTAATCATTCAACTTTTTTACTATGGTACGACGCGAGTTTCTTCAACATAGTGCTGCTTTCGGTGCACTTTCTTTTCTGCCGCTCTATTCTCCACCTATCACTTTTGGAACTCAAAAAGTACCCGTGCTAGCGATAACTCACGGACCGAAATCACACTGGTTCGGCTACTACGATAAATGGCAGGTTGATCCGTCGGGTCGCTACGTACTAGGAATGGAAGTGGATGTGCCCCGCCGATCGCCCACTGAAAACGATATTGTTAAAGTGGGAATGGTTGATTTAGAAAACGACGACCCCGAAGGTCGGCCCCAATGGATAGAAATAGGTGAAAGTAACTCCTGGGGATGGCAGCAGGGGTGTATGCTCCAGTGGATTCCCGGTTCCTCAGATCAACTCATCTGGAACGATCAGCAAGATGGGCAGTACATCAGTCGGATAGTAAACCGGCAGAGTTCGACTCAACGAACGTTGCCCAAACCCATTTACGCAGTAGCTCCCAATGGAACGTTTGCCGTGGGCACTGAATTTAATCGCATCCAGAACATGCGTCCGGGCTACGGTTACCCCGGAATTTCCGATCCCTACGCCGACGTAAAAGCCCCCGATGATATTGGTCTATATCGGATGGACTTAGATTCGGGTGAAAGCAAAATGATTTTCTCGTTGGCCCAGGCTGCTGCCATTCCATACCGGGGAAAATCTCTAGAAGATAAGTGGCACTACTTCAATCACCTGCTGGTTAGTCCGGATAGTGAGCGTATGATTTTTCTGCACCGCTGGCGAAACGCTCCGGCCAACGCACCCAACGCCGCTGGGGGAGGATTCACCACGCGGATGTTCACCATCAACATAGATGGAACCGATCCTTATGTGCTAGATCCATCGGGTTTCACCTCCCACTTTATATGGCGCGATCCTCAGCACATTTGTGCCTGGACCAAGCCCGAGGGAAAGAAAGCAGCTTTCTACTTATTTAAAGACCAAACCGACGAAATTGAAATTGTAGGCGACGGGAAAATGACAGTAAATGGTCATAATACGTATGTTCCGAATACTGATGGCGAGTGGATTCTCAATGATACCTACCCATCTCAGGATCAGAAGCGATTACAAGCCCTTTACTTATATCACGTTCCCACCGACCGCAAGGTAGTACTGGGGCAGTTTTACGAGCCCCCCATGTTTAGTGGAGAATGGCGTTGCGATCTACATCCTCGTAGCAACCAACAGGGCACGAAAGTAATCTTTGATTCTACCCACAAAAACGGTCAGCGACAAATGTATCTGGCGGATATTAGTTCCATCATAGAAAACTCTTAAACTACCCCCATGCGTCGGAGATCATTTATTAAAGCTTCAGCTATCGGAACCGTACTGGTTACCACTGGCTTGCCTGCCTGCAAGACTTCCCGGAAAGTGCCGGAAATAACGGCCAATAATATTCCGGTGTGGAAAGGGTTTAATTTGCTGGAGAAGTTTAGCGGACAAACTAACGAGCCATTTCAGGAAAGCGATTTCGCCATGATGGCCGATTGGGGCTTTAACTTTGCGCGGTTGCCTATGTCGTACTGGACCTGGGGCGATGTGAATGATTGGAGCAAGATTGATGAAGCTACCCTCAAGCATATTGATGAGGCGATTGGCTACGGACAAAAATACGGAGTGCACGTCAACCTTAATTTCCATCGGGCACCGGGCTACTGTATTAATAGAGGTGAGCTAGAACCCTATCAGCTTTTTGAAGATGAAGAAGCTCAAAATGCTACCCGCTTCCACTGGCAAACATTTGCTAAACGCTACCAAGGTATTCCTAATTACCACCTCAGCTTTGACTTACTCAACGAACCCCCTAATATTCCTGAAGAGCAGCATAATCCGGTGATGTTGTCGGTCATAGAAGCTATTCGCGATGCCGATCCTGACCGATTAATTGTGGTAGATGGCTTAGCCGTTGGTCGTCATCCTATTGTCGGTTTAGTAGATAAAAATGTAGTTCAAAGCACCCGAGGTTACGATCCTATGCGGGTGAGCCACCACCAAGCCTCTTGGATTCCTGGTAGCGATACCTGGTCCGAGCCTAGTTGGCCCCTAGTTACCAACGATGGCACGACCGATCAGGCAACGCTGCGGCAGCGATTGATTGAACCTTGGCAAGAAGTGATTGCTCAAGGTGTGAAAGTACACGTAGGGGAGTGGGGCGCGTATAATCAAACCCCGCACGAAGTATCACTCGCTTGGATGGAAGATCTGCTTCAACTGTGGAAAGAAGCCAATTGGGGCTGGGCTTTGTGGAACCTGCGAGGGGCATTCGGAGTGTTAGATAGTAACCGAGAAGATGTTGATTACGAAGACTACAAAGGACACCAACTAGATCGGAAAATGCTGGAGTTGTTGCAAGCGTATCTTTAGCAGCTAGCTTTAGCATTCGTCGCGAAGAAGACCTAGAATTCCTTTAGTTTTCGTTATATTATTTTTTAAATGAATTAGCTATGCTAAAAGAAATCAAAATGCCGTATGTGGTGCGCGTTCTTTGTGGCGCAACCATTGGTTTTCTACTTTCACTCTATCTGGTCAATACATATTTTGGTGGACAAATAAATTATGTTGTAATCATCGGACTGTTATTAGGCGGGGGCGCAGGTATCTATTTTTTTCGACGGTAGTACTCATGTTTACTTCGTCTACTGAATACCATAAACTATAAAAGATTAAACAATAGTAAAGCTTTACTATATTTTAGGATTTTCAGATATAGTAGGGGCCATAGCGCGAATTCGTAAATATTATTTGTAATATTGCCTATTCTTTATGAAAATCGCTGCTTTAATAAGTGCTTGTTCATTAAAATATGAAAAAATCACGTTTATTTTAGACATAATATATTTAAAAGAATATGTTAAAAGCATAAACTTATTTTTGAATAACATAAGAACCAATTTCATCAGTCAGTCCAAGTTTTTTATTAAACCATTTAATTATATGCTAATTTCTACTGCATTAAGATCTTCGGCAATAGGCGGGATTATGATCCTGCTCAGCGTATTTGCTTTTGCCCAGCAGCGCACCGTTTCTGGTACAGTTTCTTCCGATGAAGAAGGAGCTATTCCGGGGGTGAATATTCTGGTGAAAGGTACTACCCAAGGTACAGTTACGGATATTGACGGTAACTATCGTATTAATGTATCTGAAGATGATGCCGTTTTAGTTTTTTCGGCGGTAGGGTATGCTAACGAAGAAGTAACCGTAGGTAATCAGTCTACTATTGATATGCTACTGCTACCGGATATAAAATCGCTCAGTGAGGTAGTGGTTGTGGGGTATGGAACTCAGGAGCGGCGTGATCTTACCGGTGCGGTCTCCTCGGTAGATGCCGGAGATTTTCAAAACATGGCGATTAATTCGGTAGAACAAGGTCTACAGGGCCGGGTTGCGGGGGTTAATGTAGTACAACAGTCTGGTCAACCGGGGGCGGCTATGCAGGTGCAGATTCGAGGCGTTGGATCTATTGGTAACTCGGAACCGCTGTACGTGATTGATGGGGTTCCGGTAATTAACGATAATGGAGCTACGGGGGCAGGCAATTTTAATGCTCTCAATAGCATCAACCCCAGTAATATTGAATCGATCGAAATTTTAAAAGATGCTTCGGCGGCGGCCATTTACGGAGCTCGTGCTGCCAATGGAGTAGTACTAATTACTACCAAGCGGGGTAGGGCTGGAGAGGCGAAGATTCAGCTCGATGCTTACACTGGTATTCAGGAAGCCTGGCGACTGCTAGAACTTACTGATATTAATGAGTACAAAGAAATTTCCGATGAGCTAACTGATAATGCCGGTCTGCCCCGGGTGGTGGCGCTGCAACGACCAGAAGAGTTAGTAAACTTAGCCGATCATCAGCAAGAAATGTTTCGCACCGCCCCGATTAATAACGTTAATCTAAGCATCTCCGGAGGAAGCGAAGGGGCTCAATTCAGTGTATCAGGCAACTATATGAACCAAGAGGGTATTCTGCGGGAAACTGATTTTGAGCGGTTGAGCTTGCGAGTAAATACCGATTTTAATAAGGGAAAATTCAAGTTCGGTCAGTCTATGGCATTTAGTCGCACGGTAGGCAACGATCTAACAACTAATTTTTTCGCTATTATCCACTATCCTCGGAACCGTCCGGTATTAGATGAGAACAATGCAGGGGGCTATTCGGGGAATCGGATTATTGACGAACAGGATGCAAATAACCCGGTGGGGGAAGCGGAACTATTTACCGATCGAACGACTCGGTTCAGGGTGCTGGGAAATATTTACGGAGAGTACGAAATTATTGAGGGGTTGACTTACCGTCTAAATCTCGGAGGTGACTTTATCTACGGGAACCGGTACCAGTATCGGCCACCGTACAGATTCGGTGACCGACGAAACCAACCATTTGCGACAATAAATGAGCGAAATGCGTTCTCTGTTTCTCCGTTGATTGAAAACACATTAAACTATAGCAAATCATTTGGCGATCACCAGTTAGGGTTGTTAGTTGGTTATACTAGGCAGTCGTACTCGCAACGGGTAGCCCAGGCTGAAGGACGGAATACGGTCAACTCTATTGATGTACTTAACGGCGTAAATGAAGTGCCCGCGGTTAGTGGTAGCCTCAACGAGTTTGCACTGGTATCTTATCTTGGCCGTCTAACTTATAGCTTCGCGGATCGGTATCTACTTACTGCCAACATTCGTCGTGATGGCTCTTCCCGTTTTTCACCGGGTAATAAATTTGGAGTCTTCCCTTCGGCATCAGTAGGGTGGCGGATTAGTGAAGAAAACTTTATGGACGCAGTAGATGTAGTAAGCGACTTAAAATTAAGAGCTAGCTGGGGGCAAACTGGATTTCAAGAGATTGGTAACTACAGCTTCCAGCCTGAATTACAGAACACGCTTAATTATATTATAGGCGGTGGATTAGTAACTGGGGTAGCCCAGCGAGACTTAGCGGCTAGCTCGTTAGTATGGGAGACTTCTACTCAAACTAATATTGGTCTGGATGTAGGATTGTTTAATAACCGAGTCTTAATTAATGCTGACTACTTTATTAAAGAAACAAACGATATTTTAATTCCGGTGCCGCCAACGCCAAGTACAGGAGTTAGAGGAGGAAACAACTCACCCACCCTTAATGTAGGTTCGGTACGTAATCAGGGGTTAGAACTTGCGGTAACCTATCGTAAATCAGTTGGCGACCTTCAGTATAGCATCACAGGAAACTTAGCAACGCTAGAAAACGAGTTCCTTTCTCTAGGTGGTGGGCAGCCTATCACTAGTGGTAATGTAAACGTAACTCGGGTAACTAGAATTGATGAAGGGCTACCCATTGGTTCTTTCTTTGGCTATAGAACTGACGGAATTTTTCAAACGCAAGAAGAAGTTGAAGCACACGCTGATCAACCTAATGCTGAACCAGGTGATATTCGCTTTAAGGACTTAAATGATGATAACGTAATTAATTCAGACGATCGGGAATATATTGGTGATCCTATCCCTGATCTCACCTACGGTTTAAGCTTAAGTGCATCTTATAAAGGATTTGACTTAAACGCTTTTATTCAAGGTGTAGAAGGAATTGAGCTATACTATGGCTATCGTTATTTCGCCGAAGGAATGCTACGACCGTTCAATTTTGAAAAACGTACGCTAAATCGCTGGACAGGTCCTAATACTAGTAATGAAATTCCACGAGCTATTGGTGGTGATCCAGCCAACAACACGCGTGAGTCAGATCGTTTTATTGGCGATGGTTCTTTCTTAAGGATGAGAAATCTGACGTTAGGCTATACGGTACCGTTTACCGCTCTAGAAAACTTTGGAAACGGTTTCCTTTCCAAAGTCCGAGTTTACGCTACCGCTCAGAACCTATTTACTATCACCGCTTATGAAGGCTATGATCCGGAAATCGGATCACAGAGTCAAAACCCCGACCAAGCAAGCCGAGGTAGAGGTATCGATAACGGACAATTTCCGCAAGCTCGTACCTTTATGTTAGGAGCTCAGATTACCTTTTAGTGACAAACTGAAACAATAATTAAGATGAAAAAGAATAGAATATTTATTAAGTTCTCGGTCGTGTTGCTCATGGCCAATTTGATGATTGTATTTGCCTGTCAACGCGACGAAGAATTACTGGAGATTGATAACCCCAATAATCCTACTCCTGATACCTTCTTTCAAAATGAAAGTGATGCTTTATTAGGACTTAACGCAGTTTATTCCACATGGCAGTCTAATGCGCTGGCTCAGCGGTTTTACTTTTTTGGGAATGATATGCCTTCTGACGAGAGCATTGGCACCAATAATCTTCAGGCTACCTTAGCACAAATGCTAAATTATACCTGGGATGCTAATAATCAAGTAATAAGCGATATGTGGGGGGGGTACTACACCGGAATTGGTCGGGCTAACCGCGTAATTCAGCAGGTACCGGAAATTGATATGGACGAAACTCTACGAGCACGAATCGTAGCCGAAGCGCGCTTTCTCCGAGCAACCTTCTACTTTGACTTAGTAAATAAGTGGGGTGATGTTCCGTTGATAACCGATCCTCCAGAAGCTTCTGTTGAAGCACCTCGCTCTCCGGCTGCAGATGTTTATGCACTAGTGATTGAAGACCTGCAATTTGCCAAAGCTAATTTACCCACTAAAGACGAGTATGGCTCTGACGATTTAGGTAGAGCTACGAGCGGCGCCGCTACTGGTTACTTAGGCAAAGTTTATCTCTATCAAGAGCAATGGGAATCTGCTAAAGCAGAGTTTACAGCAATTATCAATGGGGAGCATGGTTCCTATCGTTTGGTCGATAATTTTCGATGGAATGGAATTGGGGAAGAGCAAGAACCTCTAGCGGAAAATAGTGATGAATCCTTATTTGAAATTCAATTTCAAGACGGATTAGGAGGTATATGGAATACAGACAACGCCGGTGGTGGTGAGAATACCTTTCGGGGGGTAGAGTACGCATTTGCTAGCTTCAACAACGTTCGTCCGAAGCAAGCTTTCGCTGATCGGTTTGAATTAGGCGACCCGCGTTATGAACAAACATTTTATGATGATGGGGTAGAAATCTATAATGGCGTTTTTACCCGCGAACAGTACGGGGGGTTGATTGCCTGGCGAAAGTATCATAACTACGATATTCGGGATGATAGCAACCAAAGCTCAGGTATTAACTTCCGGTTTATGCGCTACGCCGATGTTTTATTGATGGCTGCCGAAGCTAAACTTATGAGCGGCGACCCTATTCCTGAGGTACTGGAACTAGTAAATCAGGTTAGGCAACGAGCTATTGACCAAAAAACGAATCCTGACATTGAACTATATATGTCTCGGACTCTTAATAATGTATTGGAATTATACCCTACCGCTGCGTATCCAGCAGATAATGCTACTCAAGTAATGAACATTATCATGCATGAGCGGGAGGTTGAGTTAGCTGGTGAACAACACCGTTACAACGATTTGCGGCGTTGGGGTTTAGATGATGACGTTGCTTTGGCAGATAATAAGCCATATGCGGAACGCTATCGGCTATGGCCTATTCCATTAGAGGAGCTGGAAACAAATCCCAGTATCAATCAAGCTGATCAAAATCCTGGATACTAATTAACTTTTATCATTCCGATCTTTGCAGTCGGGCTGATTCAGCATCTTAACCCATGTTAAATTTATATTAAACGAATGATACAATCATATTCGAAAATAAGTAGTGCTTTGGCTCTCACACTAGTGATCTTTACCGCATGTCAGGAAGATGTTGAAGTACGGGATAAAGCTGGTTCGGGGCTAATTACCGTAATGAACTCAATGGAAACTGAAGGGAGATTTTCTCTATTTTATGATGCAATCGGAACAAATGGGTTGCGTATTGCCGATGAGTTTAACGGAAGCGGTAATTCCTACGAATACACGATCTTTGCTCCGAATAACGCTGCCTTTGAAAGTTTCTTGGCGCAGTACGATACTTATGATGAGCTAGGGGACATACCCGATAATCTGCTACGTAGCTTAATAGAATACCACGTAGTAGCAGGTAGTTTAAGTGCTGTAGATTTGGGCGGAACGACTCAGACTACCTTACAGGGAGGAGAAATTAGTGTAGCGGGCACGGCACTAACAGGGGCTAATAATACTGCTAACGTAGCATTAGCTGATCGGCAGGCGCGTAATGGTTTCTTACATGAATTAGATGCCGTTTTAATTCCTCCAACTTTCCCAACTCAAACTATTTTAGGTATTGCGGGCGGAGACGATTTTACAAGTCTTGCTGCAGCTGTAAGCCGCTTTTCTGACCTGATCGACGCGATTGACGGAGGGTCTGGAGCATTCACCGTTATGGCTCCCACTAATGCAGCATTAAGTGCATTTCTGGCTAGCCAAGGCTTTGCTTCTTTAGATGCTGTTCCTGATCCTTTACTACGAACAATTTTGGAATACCATGTTATTCCCGGAGTAGTTGGTTCAGGAGATATTGTGGGAGCTCAGAATACGTTGAGCGGTGAAGTACTTGATTTACCAGATGATACGGACATTGTAGCTACCGCTGATGTAGCCGCAACCAACGGATTGGTTCATGTAATTAGCGAAGTACTTGTACCGCCTAGCTTAAATTCGGTAGCAGGTATAATTTTGACAAACCCTAATTTTAGTACGCTAGCTACGGCTTTAGTTGCTAATGATTTAGTTACCCCGCTAAGTACAGGTGCGCGAACAGTATTTGCACCGAACAATGCTGCTTTTACTGCCGCTGGAATAACTGATCCTGCTACAGTAAGTAGTGATGTTTTAACGTACCACGTATTAGGTGATTCAGTACCTTCAACTGCCGTTATGAACGGTTTTGCACTAACGCTTAACGGAGCTTCAGTTGTGTTGAATACTGATATGGGAGTTACGGTGAATGGTATAGCAGTAGTCACTCCTGACTTATCAGCGAATAACGGATATGTTCACGAGGTTAATGGCATTATAAACTCACCCCAGAATAATATTGTGGAGTTAGCTGTAGCAACTCCCGAGTTATCTAATTTAGTGACTGCTTTGCAGAAAACCGGATTAGACACCGTATTAGTGGAAGATGGTCCATATACGGTATTCGCTCCAACCAATGCCGCCTTCGCTGCTGCGGGGGTAGACGTAGAGGCAACCGCCGGGGAGCTATTGCGCCCCATCCTTTTGTACCACGTTTTAAGTGGTCGGGTACTTTCTAGCGATTTGCCTAACGGTGAAGTAGAGATGCTATCCGAAGAGATTATCAATGTAAACAATGCTGTCTTCACCTTGACAACTGCGAGTGGACAAACTGTAGATTTAACGACCCCTGGCAATACACTTAATGTACAAGCTACAGATGGCGTAGTTCATATTATTGGTTCGGTACTACTGCCTTAGCTACTGACGACGTAATGACGTATCAAGAAACCTGCTTCAAGAAATTATGAAGTGGGTTTTCTTTTTTGTTTAAAGAGAAGGTTTCTTGGACAGAAAAATACCATCGTACTGGCTACCCATATAAGCACCCCACGATATTATATCCTGTGTGTAAATCTGCTTTTCTAAGCGTTGAATACTTAACAGAGCCGGGTGATCACTATCATTATTCTTGACTTGAGTGGCGCAATATATAATATCAATCCAACCATCATTGTCAGCATCTCCTACCCAAGGAGTGGAAGAAAAATTTATACCTGCCTGAGGATCATGAAAGCGAAATACTTCTTGCTGATGAAAATCAAAGACTACAATACGATTTGACGGAACTTTAGACTCAAACTTTTCTTCAACGTAGTTCGTGCTCATCAGTACATCATCAAAACCATCTTTATTGATATCTATCACTACCGGAGAAGCGTACTGAAAGCGGCCTAAAGAGTTTTCGTAGAGAATATTACCATTTCGCCCATCCACCATAAATTGAATAGGATCGCGCAGTGTTGGCCACTGTCCTTTGCCGTAATTGGCAAAAAAATCAGGAACATCGTCTTCATTAAAATAACCTACCGCCGGTGTGGTGTAGGCTTCTGCTCCAAAAATGGTTCTTTCCCAAAGTAAATGATTATTCTGACCATTAAATGCTATCATGCGTCCGTCTACCGAATTAATGATAATATCCAGCGTTCCATCCAGTGTAATGTCTGCCAAAGCCGGCGGAGCAATAAATCCTTTGTCAGCACCCGTAGCCAGTGGGATTGACTGACTCAAGTCTTCGTTTAGAATAGCTGTCAATGATGTTCGGTATAGAGTACCACCAATGGTTTCACCACCGGTACCGTAGATTACATCTAAGGTGCCATTGTTATCTAAGTCAGCTACCACCGCCGATAAATAAGTTTCTTTTCCGTCAGGAACCTCCGCTTTTGCCAGTAGTTTTCCAGTACGGCTACTGACTACCATCAAATGGCCCGGCGGACGATCGGGATCATCCGGCTCGGCTAAGTAGTCGCCACCGTTGGCTACTAACAGGTCATCAATACCATCTTGATCTTGATCGGGGATACGCTGCGGATTATAAAAATTATAAAGGCCAGCGGTCGTTCCCGGATCAATTGAATCACCTGCGGCGTAAAACTCCCAGATTAATTCGCCGCTTTTACCATTAATAGCCATAAGTTCGGCTCGCCGTCCACCGATAAAAATATCATCAATACCATCTTGCGTCACATCCAGTAACGTAGCTGAGCCTACAATCTGATCGCGGGCGGCTACGTGCCAAAGCAGTTTGCCATCTCGTCCATCCAAAGCGATTACTGCGGTATCGGTGGGGTGCAGTTCCTGGTACCCCGTGCCCAACACAATATCCAGTACGCCATCACCGGTCAGATCAGTAAGGCGCACCGATGAACTGGTTCCAATATTGGGTAAATCAGTACGCCACTTAGTAATATCCGGCGAACGGTAGTACTGAATTGCTCCAACAATCAAGATAATTATGGCAATTGCTCCGCCAATAAGGATCCACTGTTTCATGGTAATGAGGGAGTGTGGTT
>NZ_JBARYM010000196.1:0-3691 GCF_049647865.1 Tunicatimonas sp.
GTCAATGCCCATCATATAAAATTGCATGAGCAACGCTAAAGAAGTACCTAGTATACCAAATAAGAAAGCGGCAATCGGTAGTTTAGATCGTTTATACCCAAGAGCATCGCCCAAACCATGTACGGGAAACGGAGTATAACATTCGTGAATACGAATACCTGCTTCGCGTACTTTAGCTACTGCGTCTAGCAGTACATCATCATCATCGAATACGCCAACCAAAAATTTATTTCCTACAGTCATAGTATTAATTTTTTGAAGTGGTAGGAGTCATTTCTTCTGCTGGTTGAGTTGTAGTCTGCGACTCCCGCATAGTAGGTTGCTTCTCTCCGGTAGCTTTAAGAATACTCTTCACCTCAGCCATGTTAATTACTGGAAAAAACTTAGCGAATAAGAAGAATAAAGTAAAGAACAATCCAATACTAAAGAGATAATCTCCTAAGTCGTAGATAGTAGGCTGAAACATCGCCCAAGATGAAGGAATATAATCGCGATGCAGCGAGGTTACGATAATCACGAAACGCTCAAACCACATTCCGATATTCACTACAATAGAAAGAATGAAGGTTGCAACAATGCTAGTCCTGATCTTCTTAATCCAGAACAGCTGAGGTGATACCACATTACAGGTCATCATCGTCCAGTATGCCCACCAGTAAGGTCCAGTAGCCCGGTTTAAGAATGCATACTGTTCGTACTCTACACCTGAGTACCAAGCCATAAACAACTCAGTGATATAGGCGACTCCAACGATTGATCCCGTTACGATGATGATAATATTCATCATCTCAATATGATTGATTGTAATATAATCTTCTAGTTTATAGACCTTACGGGTAATTAGCATCAACGTGAGTACCATTGCAAAGCCAGAGAAGATCGCTCCCGCCACGAAATAAGGTGGAAAAATGGTCGTGTGCCAACCCGGAATTACCGAAGTAGCAAAGTCAAAAGATACGATAGTATGTACCGAAAGTACTAAAGGAGTAGCTAAACCGGCTAGGATTAAAGCGACTGCTTCATAACGCTCCCAAGTGCGCGCCGAACCATTCCAGCCGAAAGACAGAGCTCCATATACTGTGCGCGAGATAATTCCTTTTGCTCGATCCCGAATCGTTGCAAAGTCAGGGATTAGCCCAATGTACCAGAATACTAGCGAAACAGTGAAATACGTACTGATTGCAAACACATCCCACAGTAACGGTGAATTAAAGTTCACCCACAGGGAACCAAATGTATTAGGTAGTGGCAATGCCCAGTAGGCTCCTAACCACGGTCGTCCCATATGCAAGACGGGAAACAATGCCGCGCATATTACGGCAAAAATAGTCATTGCTTCTGCCGCACGGTTAATAGACATTCTCCAGCGCTGACGGAAGAGGAGTAAAATAGCTGAAATTAAAGTTCCGGCATGACCAATACCTACCCACCATACAAAGTTGGTAATGTCCCAAGCCCAACCAACGGTCTTATTAAGTCCCCACATCCCAATACCGTCCCATAACGTTCGGAATACTGAATAGAGACCAATTGTCAATAGCCCTAAAGATGCGGCAACCGCTAAAAACCAGGTAATAGTCGGCTTCTCTTCAACCCGGCGACAAACATCTACCGTAACATCGTGAACGGTTTTTCCTCCGGTCACTAAGGGTTTGCGTATTGAGGAAGTCACTTCCATAAATATCGATTTAAATTATGCGTTCATTTCTTCTGACTGATCCTGATTTCTGATTTTCGTCAGATACCAGATGTTCGGACTCACTCCAATTTCGTGTAACACGTTGTAAGCTCTGCCGTCCATTTCTTGAGTAACTAATTGGGAGATACTACTGTTTGGATCATTATAGTCTCCAAAGGTAATTGCTTCGGTAGGGCAGGCAGTGGCGCAAGCAGTATTGATCTCACCATCAACTGGCCGACGTCCGGCTTTCTTCGCCTCTAGTTTACCAGCCTGAATACGTTGTACGCAGAACGTACATTTTTCCATTACCCCTCGCGCTCGCACAGTTACATCTGGATTTAGCACCATTTTGCCCAGATCATCGTTCATTGCCATATTCACATCACTAAACTGCTCGTTGTCGTGGTACTTAAACCAGTTGAAGCGACGCACTTTGTACGGACAGTTATTGGCGCAGTAGCGGGTTCCGATGCAGCGATTATAAGTCATCTGATTGAGCCCTTCGGAGCTGTGTGTAGTAGCCGCCACTGGACAAACCGTTTCGCAGGGAGCATTATTACACTGCTGGCAGAGCATCGGGTGGAAGGTTACCTCTGGGTTGTCGGAGGCGATTTCCAGTTTGGTAGCATCCGGATCATCCACAAGCTCCTCATCGCTGCTGTAGTAGCGGTCGATCCGAATCCAGTGCATATCCCGACGGTTAATTACTTCCTGTCGGCCTACTACCGGAACGTTATTTTCTACTTGGCAGGCTACGGTACAAGCTCCACAACCAATACAGCTATTTAAGTCAATACCCATTACCCAGTGGTGGTTCGGGTACTTATGTCCTTTCCAAAGTGATATATCTTTCGGGTCAGCCGGTCCGTCGTAAGTCTCAACTTTAAACTCGTAACGTCCGGCTTTCGGATTTTCTTTGTATTCAGCTAACGTTGCATCCTGAATGACCGTCTCACGCCCCATATACGTTTGGTGCGTCTGCGTCTGAGCGATGTTATACGCATCATCCAACAGTTCAAACTGCACTCCGCTTCGATGGTAAGCAGCGTACCCGTTTACTTTAGCTACCATCGGGTAGACATTTACACCTAACCCATCGGCAACTTTACCAGTATTGGTTCGTCCGTACCCTAATGCGATGCTAATTGTTCCGGCGGCTTGCCCTGGTTGTACCAGCACGGGCAGTTCTATCGACCGCTCCCCTACGGTAACCCGAGCTTTACGCGTTTTTCCTTCACTCATTTTCAAATTAAGCTCACGCGCCATGCTCTGCGGAATAGCGATATAATTGTCCCAGCAAGCTTTAGAGATTGGATCGGGCATCTCTTGTAACCAAGGGTTATTGGCTTGTCGCCCACTGCCAGTTCCTACTTTCTGATATAGAACTAGTTCTAAACCATCGCCAGCATTACCGTAGTTTTTACTAATGCTGGATGCAAAGCTGCTAACGTTTCCTGAGAAAGTGGCCGGACCACCTTCATTAGCCATCGTTTCATTGGCAGCACTTTCGTCAGTGACTGGAGCCGATGATACTTCTAACACACCATCGTACAGTGCTTTGTCCCAGAACATATCGAAGCTACCCGCTTCACTCTGAGCTGTAAAAGCAGTTGATTGCCAGTTGTTACGGAGATAAGTATAATAGTCAGCCTCTGCACTATTGGCCCAAGTTAAGAATGAGCTTTGAGCTTGGCGCGTATCGCAAATAGGAGTGATTGCGGGCTGTACTAAACTCAACTGTCCTTGCTGAGGCATCGCATCGTTCCACGACTCTAAATAATGACTGTCGGGAGCAACGTGCGTAACTAGTGTGGCAGTCTCATCTATCCGATCGGAAGTAGAAATACTAATATCAGCATTCACAATTGCGCTGCCGATCATCTCACCCTGATAAAAATCGTAAGCCGGATTACAGTTGTAGAAGATTACGCCTTTCAGTTGCCCCTGCTCCAGGCGACTGGCCATTCGCTCCATCGCTTGGTTATTTCCTTTGCGGTAATAGGTTGGAGC
>NZ_JBARYM010000197.1:0-8668 GCF_049647865.1 Tunicatimonas sp.
CGCGGATTAGAACAAAGTAAGCTACATCCGGAGTGCACATTGCAGCCAATTGCCGATGGGGGTGACGGAATGCTGGAAGTCATGCTGTCGCAAACCAATAGTCAAAAGAAATACGCTACGGTAGAAGATCCATTGGGACGTCCGGTGCAGGCAGCCTACGGATTAATTCAGAACGGGAAAACTGCGGTAATTGAAATGGCCGAGGCTTCTGGGTTACGATTACTTACTGCCGATGAGCGTGACCCACGTAAAACGTCTACCTTCGGCACCGGGCAACTCATTCAGGAAGCATTAAACCAGGGAGTTGATGAAATTGTGCTGGGCGTAGGCGGAAGTGCTACCGTGGACGGTGGACTGGGAATTGCTCAGGCACTAGGAGCAAAGCTGAAGGATGAACACGGAAACGAGATTCCTCGGGGTGCCGATGGATTGGCGGTTCTGTATAGCATAGATGTAAGCGGATTAGATAGTCGGCTCGAGCACTGCCGAATCACGGTTCCTTGCGATGTGACCAATACATTGGTGGGTGCGGCGGAAGTATTTGGGCCACAGAAGGGAGCTTCGCCCGAGCTAGTAGTAGAAATTGAACGACACTTCTTGCGCTATAGTAGTCTAGTTCAGAAACATTTGAGAAAAGAAATTGCTCGTTTGCCTCGGGGTGGGGCGGCGGGTGGAGTAGCGGCTGCATTGTACGCCTTTTTTGGTGCTGACCTAGTGAATGGTACCGAGTTTCTGTTAGCCAAAACCGGATTTCAGACCGCGCTAGATCAAGCTGATTTACTAATTACCACTGAAGGAGCACTTGATCAGCAAACGCAAGGTGGAAAAGGACCGTTTTACGTAGCGCAACAAGCCAAAGCGCAGCAAAAGCCGGTCATCATACTGGTGGGTAGCGTTCCGAAAGACTACGCTCCGAAAAATTATCTGGAGTACGATGCGATCTTCCCTATTGGTCCTCGACCACAGTTACTGAGCGAAGCCCTGGCGAATACTGCCAAGAACCTGGAGCGAACTGCCTACCAAATTGGTAACCTGTTAGCCATAAAAAAACCGTAGCCTGAATAGCCTACGGTTCATCAAATAGTTTAATAAAATTTAGATACGCTGAAGCATGTCAATCAATCCGGCATTTTTGTGCTTGTGTCGCACAATTAACAACGGAATTTCTGAGTCTTTTTCTACCAATCTCTCAGTAGTAGTACCAATGGGAAACAACGCGGTAGGTGCTGATTTCCCTTTACCGCCAATTACGATACAATCAACATTATTTTCTTGAGCAGTCTCGTAAATGTTACTGACAACATCATCATTCTTTACTAACGAGAAGCTTGGAATTACTTTCACTCCGGAAGTATCTACCTTCTTGATGAACTTATCATACTTTTTGCGAGCGTGCTCACACATTACGTCGCCGCATTCTTCAAAAGTCTTTCCGGAATAGTGGTAACCCACCGGTACCTGATAAGCATGATGGCAAATAATGTCTATTTTACTACCCGCTGCTCCTTCGCGGCGAGCTACTGATAAAGCTTCTTCCAAAGCGGCTACCGACTCTCTGGTAAAGTCAACAGCTACCATCAATTTACTAACTCGGGTATATTCCCGTTCTGGCACGATCAATAGTGAACAGGTAGCCCGACGAGCTAATCGCTGTGTAACAACGCTATTGTTTTTAAGGCTCTTCTTACGGCCTATTACAATAGCATCAACACTATGTTTATCAGCCAGCTTTAGAATCTGTTTAGAAGGCATAGTGCCTTCTTCTATAGAGATTTTTGCTTTAGCCGGAAGGGTCAGATCGAAGTGCTCAATCACCTTCTTCTCTAGCTCGCGCCGACGTTCAACTTGAGCCTTCTCTAATAAATTAGGAAATTCCTGACGAAGTGGCGAGGGCAATGGGGTGCGCTTAATAACATTTACAAAGTGAACATATTCGGCCGATCCGGTTCGGGCTAGAAACGAGGCGAACTGGATCAATGAAGTATCCATTTCGGTATTATCTAACCCTACCATTATTTTTTTTACAGGATGCATATTATTCAATCCTTCTTTAGAATTAACAAACTGGTTGTTTTGTGTGGTTGACATGAGTAAAGTACGTGACGTTTATCAAGAGCGAAAAACTAATAAACACCTCTTTAGTATACGTGTAATAAAGTTTAGCGTTCTATTTACTTAGTGGTTTCTATTCCTCTATATGTCTACACATTCTATACCAATTTTGTTACAAAATTGCACTCATTTTATCGATTAGTAATATCATCTGCTCTTTGGAGTGCGTAGGAAAATTGGCAATTCTAACGTGTTTGCCTTTAAATGTACCATAGCCATCTCCAACAATTAGTCGACTTTGCCCTAGCTCTTCAATAATTTTTGATGAATGACTTTGGGTTTCTGCCACAATGACAGTCCTAGATCGATGTTCTTCTTTTTCCACAAACGGAGTGAATTTTGGGTGCTCAGATAGCATTTGGTACATCATACCCGCCTTAAATTTAGTCTCATTGCGTATTACATCTATTCCTTTAATGAGCATATCTTCCGCTACCTTAGCTAAAAGATAGATACCCAATACATTTGGTGTCTCGGGAGTTTGTTTTTTCTGAGCTTTCATGAACAACGAAGGTAGAGAGTGGTACGAGCCAATACTCTGCTGCGTAACTAGCTGCTCGGCTTTAGCCAGACACCGGTCATTCACTATCCATACGCCCAACCCCGCAGGTAGTCCAAACCCTTTCTGAACCGAGAAATATGCAGTATCGATCTGGGTATAATCTAATGGTATGTACGGCAATGTAGAAACCGCATCTACGGCAACAATAGCATCAGGATGGCTTTGCCGTACTTGGTAAATATCTTCTAGGGGGTGGGCAACTCCCGTGCTAGTTTCATTCTGGGTAAAGGCAATTAATTCAGTATCAGTCGGAATCGCACTTGAATTAACCAAAGCACACTCACCTGCGGGTGCCTTCTGCACTATTGGCGAACGACCTAATTCTTGCGCAATTTGGTAGAATCGTTCCGAAAAAGCACCATTCACGTAGTGGTAACTACGTTCAGCTACTAAATTCTGAATAATCCGTTCCCAAATCTCGGTGGCCGATCCGGTAAAAAGAACATGAAAATTGCCTGGTAAACCTAGTAGATTTCTTAAATTCTCTTCCGCTTCTTGGAAGATAGATTGAAATTGAGCACTACGGTGCGAAATAGAGGGAATCTGCTTATTTAAAGCTTTTTTTATATGACTCTCTACCGTAAAATATAATTCAGCAGGACCGGGTGTAAAAAATATTTGTTTCATCAGTTAAAAATGTATCTTTAAGCCTTTAAGTAACGTGCCTATGTCTAATGGGTTAATAATTTTTCTCATACTCAACTTGAACATAGAACTTTCGCTACAGTTTTTCTACCTTTGCTTTAAATCAATTACCTATTTATTATTTTTTGTCTGTTCGTAGGCTATGAACTCCCCATTATCATCGTTGCCACCTTCATTGGCAGCTTATCGCTCTGCTGTTGAACAATCCCTTCGTCCGTATATTCGAATTCAAGCGCAAATTGACGAAGATGTAGCCGTTATTCAAAGTAAGTTCGGTGGATTACCGTATTTGCCGGTGGATGTAGACTATCCGCTCGCTGAAAATGGTGATCCGCTATTTTTGCTAGCGCAGATAAACTGTGAAGATTTACCTGAACTGGAGGACTTTCCGCAGAAAGGTATTTTGCAGTTTTACATCGCCAATGACGATATGTACGGCCTGGATTTAGATGAGCCTACCGATCAACAAAACTTTCGCGTACTCTACTTTGCTGAAGTTGATGAAGAAAATCGCCAACGTGACTTTAGCTTTTTGCCAGTATTTGAAGATATGCCCTTTGAGGACAAGTATTCTCTCACATTCAACAAGGAAGCTGGTTCGGTTTCTCCCGAAGACATTCACTTTGACGAAGTTTTTGGGGAGTCACCGCATACCTTCTTTGATCAGTTTGGGGCAGATGCTGATCCGGTTCGGCGCGAGTATCGCCGATTTGCCCAAGGCCCGGGCCACAAAATGGGTGGCTACGCTCACTTTACTCAAGAAGACCCTCGCTTTGAAATTGATGATTTTGCCGAGGCAACTCTTTTACTTCAAATAGACTCTAAGAACGAAATTGAGTGGGGTGATACCGGGACTGCTAACTTCTTTATTCTTCCCGAAGACCTTCGGAACCGAGACTTTAGTAACGTAATGTTCAATTGGGATAGTTTGTAACAATTAGCAGTGAGCAATTAACAATGTACAGTTGATAGTGACAGCGAAGAATGCTTGATTAGGTTACCAGTTTCTATGGACTATGGGCTGCTGACTGTGGACTAGAGAGCTAACTCGCAACTTCCAAGAGGGGGTATAATACTTCCCAAACGGTATTAGCTACTATTTGATGGCCTTTTGCAGTAGGGTGAATGCCGTCGGGTAAATTAAGTTCGGGTTCACCAGCTACATCTTCTAGTAAAAAAGGTATCAACGCTACTTCCTGATTATCGGCTACTTTAGGAAATATTTTCTGAAAATCAGCTGCATAACCGGCCCCCATGTTGGGGGGTACCAACATACCAGACAAAATAATCTCTGCTTCAGGATAAGTTTCCTGCACTTTGTCAATCATAGCATTCAGATTACGCTGGGTTTCTTCGGTACTAATACCTCGTAAACCATCATTGGCTCCCAGTTCTAGCACAAATATGTCAATTGGCTGCTGTTCCAGCACCCAATTTAGGCGAGTATTACCGCTGGCAGTAGTTTCGCCACTTAAACCGGCGTTCACTACCTGATAATCTAGGTTGAGAGAGTCTAGTCGCTTTTGGATAATGGAGGAAAAAGCTTCGGAAGGATCAAGCCCGTAGCCCGCGGTTAAACTATTGCCAAAAAATAAAATAGTGGGTTTATTCGTCTCCTCTACGGTTGCTGATTCAGTTTCAGCAACTAGTTCACTTGATTCTTCTGATGTTGGCTGGTTTTGAGGTTGGCAGGCCAAGTAATAAGAAGCAATCAGAATAAAAAGTAATGGAGAACGAAACCGCATGAGAAAATCTTTTGTGAATACTTACCGTAACTTAACTAGAAACACCAATGAAAGTGTTCTATCTTAAAAAAGAAAAGGATGGAAGGAATTAATTACTTATGTCAAATATTTTAAAAGTAGAAAACCTTACTAAAACATATCAGAGCGGCAGTCGCCAACTTACTGTTTTACACGATGTGTCGTTTGCTCTGGAGTCGGGGGCTGCCTGTTCCATTGTAGGGCCTTCCGGTAGTGGAAAAACCACCTTACTAGGATTGTGTGCGGGTTTAGACCGAGCAACTTCCGGATCAGTAGCACTAAATGGAGTAACATTAGATAATCTTAATGAAGATGAACGAGCGGAGGTACGAGGAAAACACGTCGGGTTTATTTTCCAAAGCTTTAACCTGATGCCAACGCTTACCGCGCTGGAAAATGTGATGGTGCCTCTGGAGCTACAGGGCAAAAAAGATGTGAGTCGCTACGCCTTAGAGCTACTAGATAAGGTAGGGTTAGCAGATCGGCAGCACCATTACCCTAGTCAACTGTCGGGCGGTGAGCAGCAACGGATATCCATTGCCCGGGCCTTCTCTAATCAACCCAAAATTTTGTTTGCCGATGAACCTACCGGTAATCTGGACGAGGAAACCGGACAGCACATTGAATCGCTGATCTTTGACCTAAACCGCGAAGCCGGAACCACCCTGGTGATTGTTACTCACGATTTAGGACTAGCTGAGAAAACCCAACGAATTCTGCGGATCAAAGGCGGAAAATTGATTGAAGATCGGGCAGTGGAAAACGTGATGAATCGGAAAGTGGTATAGTATAAGAAAGCACGTAAACTAAGAAATATGGAAGCTTATAAAATAAAACAGAGAGTCGTTGACCGTACACTTACGGTTGAACTTCCCGCAGAATTTGAAAATGCTGAGGTAGAAGTGATTGTATTGCAAAACGAAGTATTTGATTCTCTGAAAACAAAGAAAGCAGATAAGTGGCAATCACTTCGAGATGCTAAAGGAATAGCTCGGAATTCTACCGTAGAAATAGACGAGGAGGAATGGTACAAGCAGTAAATTCTCTTAAAATTAAATATCTAGATTATGGAAGTATTTAAGACGAAACAAAAGTTAATAGACCGCACTCTGACTATTGAACTGCCAGAAGAATTTAAGGGAACAGAAGTCAATATTACTGTTGAGAAAAAAGCAGAAAAACTCAATGAGCAAGCAAAACAAGAAAAATTAGCAGTGATTCAACGCTTCGCCGGTATCTATCAACCTGGGGATTATATATTACCCGAAGATGAGTGGTATAAGCAATGAAAATATTTGCAGATTCGTCGATACTCGTGGAACATGTAAAAGGCAGTAAAACTAACTTTATTGAAGCTTGCTTAGAAGGGAGCGCGGTGATGCATATTAGTAGCACTGTGGTAAGTGAGTTTTTGTTTCATAGTTTAGCTATCCGAGGTAATAAATCGCCTTTAACGATCAAAATGAATGGGGAAATATCCACGTATCTGGACGAAAAAGAGGTGTCTACCTTTCTCAGTCAATTTTCTATCCTTTCAACTAATATTGAGATAGTATCTGCGGTACCTAGTCTGATGGTTAAGTACAACCTGCTATCTAATGATGCTCTAATTCTAGCAACGTGCCTACACCATTCGCTACCTTACCTCGCCTCTTACGATGAGAACGACTTCCGTGGTGCTTGCGCTGCCGAGGGAATTACGCTGATCAGTAGTGTAGCGGAAGCCGAGCAGTACTTGACTAACTAATGTTAATTCAACTTCGAAGAACACACTACACATAGCTATTTTATACCGTAGCAGCTTGCTCACTGTCAATCTTCCATTATCCCTTTTCAACTAACACCCTATGAATTTTTCCTGGTTTTTAACGATGGCGTGGCGCGATAGCCGCAAGAACCGCTCGCGTCTGCTGCTATTTATGAGTAGTATGGTGCTGGGTATTGCGGCATTAGTCGCGATTAACTCCTTCGGCGATAATATGCGACGGGAGATTAATGGTGAAGCGAAGAAGCTACTGGGGGCCGATTTGGTGGTAGAAAGTCGCTTCCCGATAACGGATACGGTACGTACTTTTTTTGATTCGCTAGATGCTGAAATATCGGAAGAAGTGAGCTTTGCTTCTATGGTGCTGTTTCCCGAAAGTGGAGGAACCCGGCTGGTGCAAGTTCGGGCGCTGGAAGGAGAGTTTCCCTACTACGGTGCCATTGAAACTCAGCCGGTGGAAGCTAGTCGAGCGTTTCGTGCCGGGCAGGAAGCATTAGCGGATAATACGCTAATGTTGCAGTTTGACGCCCAAGCGGGCGATCCGATCAAAGTGGGAGAGCTTACCTTTACATTGGATGGAAGCATTCATAAAGTACCGGGGCAACCTGGTATTGCGGCTACCGTAGCTCCTCCGGTCTACATTCCAATGCAGTATTTAGAAGAAACCGGGTTGCTGCAAAAAGGCAGTCGAGTGAACTACAAACTGTATCTCAAATTCCCGGAGAGAACTGACGTAGCTCAGTTAATGGAAGAATCCATTGAGCCATTTTTAGAACAAGAGGAGCTTCGCTACGATGATGTAGACGAACGTAAAGAAGAGATTGGCGAGAGCTATCAGAACCTGACCGGCTTTTTAAATCTGGTGGCGTTTATTGCCTTACTGCTAGGCTGCCTAGGTGTAGCCAGTGCAGTACACATTTATCTGCGGGAGAAAGTATTATCTGTTGCAGTGCTACGTTGTTTGGGCGGTAAAGGTGCTTACGGAGTCTGGATATTCCTGATTCAGATCGGAGTTATGGGATTGCTGGGGGCAATCATTGGCGCAGCCTTAGGAACGGCTATTCAGTTTGTGCTACCGGAGTTATTTGCGGACTTTATTCCAGTAGAAGTAGACATCGCGCTCTCGTGGTCAGCGATTTTCCAAGGAGTTATCACCGGATTGCTAATCGCTATTCTGTTTGCTCTATTGCCATTACTTTCGGTACGAAAAGTTTCACCGCTGCGTACGCTGCGTACTTCGGCTGATGAGGATCAGGTACCTGACCCGCTTCGCTATCTAGTGTTCGGACTAATTACGGTATTTATTTTTCTGTTCTCTTACTTTCAACTTAACAATTGGTTAGATGCGCTGATCTTTACCGGAGGCACGTTGGTGGCTTTTTTGATCCTGGGTGGTATGGCTCGCCTGCTGATGTTCGCCGTACGACGCTTCTTCCCAGTAGGATGGAGCTATTTGTGGCGGCAGAGTCTGGCTAATCTGTACCGACCTAATAATCAAACATTGGTACTGATTGTCACCATTGGTTTGGGTACGGCATTGATTGGAGTACTTTTCTTTGTGCAGCAAGTGCTAATTGATAAAGTGGCTCTCACCGGAAGCGAGCATCAGCCCAACATGGTGTTATTTGATATTCAGTCCGATCAGGAAGAAGAGTTAGCACAGCTGACCCAATCTTTTGATTTACCGCTCATTCAGCAGGTTCCCGTGGTTACTATGCGGTTAGCCGCTTTAGAAGGTCGTACTACTGAGCAAATTAAAGAGGATACAACCGATCATATTCGGGGTTGGGTATTGAACCGAGAGTACCGGGTTACGTACCG
>NZ_JBARYM010000198.1:0-37357 GCF_049647865.1 Tunicatimonas sp.
GTGGTTTAACCAGCCGGTGGTACCCGATACAATGGGAATGCCTCGGCTCAAACAATGACGAATATTAGCAGCGGCAGCATCGGGTTGGCTAAATTCAATAGCTATATCGGCTGCATCTTTTCCCAGCGTATCCCAAACGTCGGTATTGTCCTGATCGATGCGCTCCACAATGGAGTGATTACGTTGCAAGGCAAGTTGCTCAATAGTTTTTCCCATTTTCCCGTAGCCAATTAGTAGAATACGCATTACTTAGTATAGACTAATGGTAAAAGATAATCCGTAAGCGGGCAAAGTGGGAGTTAGATGATCGTAATAAGCCAAAGCCGATCCAGCCATTGGCTTCAAATCCATGCTCAGGTCGGGGTTGATATCAAACTCAATAAGATGGGCATCCGCAATAGCATCCATAATATTCAAACCGTATAATCCGGCGGTTAAAATGATCATAAAATCTCGGTCGCGCCGATATCTATCCCTTTCAAGACTTAGCCGCCCACCATCATCATAACGACCTCCTGCTAGACCTTCTAAAGGATTAGCTTCCCCTCTACGTACCGCTTCTTCAGCTCGTAGAAAAAAGCGGTAACGATCATCATTACGGATAATAAAATAACCCATAGTAATGAATCCACCGTAGATGATCGGGATTTTCCAGGGTTTTCCGTTGTACGCCTGGCCTAAACCGGGCAGTACGGCTGAGTACAGAGCCGCCCGGCGGGGCGAATGCCGATCCGTCATCATTTCAATAACTACGGTATCGGGAGCTTCAGTGCCTGGTTTGTTTACTCCTATTGTTCCCTGCTGGAGCTGGAGCGTATCTTCCACTATTGGGATGGTGTCCGGGGTGGATTCTTCTTTCTCTTCTTGGGCGAACGCTACCGAAATAGTTGAGAAAATTATTAGCAGTATCAACCCTACTTGGGCGTACTTCATGTTTGCAGCAGTTCAAGAATACGGTTTAAATCTTCGGTAGATAAGTACGGTATTTTGATCTCACCTTTTTCTTTACCGATTGTTTTAATGTGCACCCGGGTGCCAAAGTGAGAAGAAAGCTGATTCTGAACCGCCTGTAATTCGGGCGACATTCCCGCTGAAGGGGCAGCAGTAGTTGGTTTTTTAGGGGTAGCTAGCTCTCTTACTAAGGCTTCTACCTGCCTCACTGATAAATCTTCCTGCACAATTCGATGGAAGAAGTGTAATTGTTGCTCAATGGTATCTACATTGATTAGAGCCCGAGCGTGCCCCATTGTTAGGCGGGTATCTCGCAGAGCCGCTTGAATATCGGGCGGAAGCTTCAGCAACCGTAAGTAGTTGTTAACCGTAGAGCGGTTTTTACCCACTCGGTCGCCGAGCTGTTCTTGTCGCAGGTCACACTCCGAAATTAATCGCTGGTAGCTCAAAGCAATTTCAATGGCATTAAGGTTTTCCCGCTGAATATTCTCGATCAGAGCCATTTCCAGCATTTGCTGGTCGTTGGCTTTGCGAACGTAGGCCGGAATATTAGTAAGCCCAGCTAGTTTAGACGCCTGCACCCGTCGCTCACCCGAAATAATCTGGTAGCGGTCACCACTGATAAGGCGCACCGTAATGGGTTGAATAATCCCCTGCACCATAATTGAGTCAGCTAACTCTTGCAGTGCTTCCTTATCAAAATGGGTACGGGGCTGAAAAGGGTTTACCTCTATATTGTCCAGTGCTATCTCGTTAATCGAGCTATATTCACGGGTAGGATTATCTCGTAGTTGGACATCTTGGGAGGAGTCTTCCAATAATGCTCCCAACCCCCGACCTAAAGCATTCTTACGGCGGGTAGATCTTCCGGATGTTTTATTAATACTCATTTGGGCAATTTTATTATGGTGCTAACAGGTATACGAAGCGATAAATGTTCAGCCTATCAACGCGCAAGTTGTCGATTTCTTTCTAATAATTCTTTAGCTAAGTTCAGATAACTAATGGCTCCCTTGCTATCGGCATCGTGAATAATGGCGGGTAACCCAAAACTAGGCGACTCGCTCAACTTAATGTTTCGCGGAATCAGGGTACTGAATACCATTTGCTGAAAATGGGCGTTCACTTCTTCCACCACCTGATTAGATAAACGCAACCGCGAATCATACATTGTTAGCAGAATGCCTTCAATCTCTAACCCAGTATTCAGTCGCGACTGAATAATTTGAATCGTGTTCAGCAATTTACCTAAACCTTCTAGTGCGTAGTATTCGCACTGCACCGGAATAATTACTGAGTTAGCCGCAGTTAAGGCATTAATTGTGATTAAGCCAAGTGAAGGAGAGCAATCCAGTATAACAAACTCGTAGTCATCCTGCACCGGAACTAATGCTTTTCGCATCTTTTTCTCCCGGTTTTCCAGACTCACCATTTCTACTTCGGCCCCCACTAAATCGATATGAGAAGGTAGCAGGTAAAGGTATTCTAATTCGGTAGGTACAATGGCCGAGCGAATATCGGCTTCATCTACCATACATTCGTAGATGCTATCTTCTACCTCCTTCGGGTTAAAACCCAAACCGGAGGTAGAGTTAGCTTGCGGGTCGGCATCTACTACCAACGTTTTATGCTCTAGCGCCGCTAAACTGGCAGCTAGGTTAATAGCACTAGTTGTCTTTCCTACTCCTCCTTTTTGATTGGCGATAGCGATAATCTTACCCATGCGTTAAGCGTTAATAGTTCAGGCAGTGTGGATACTATATTCAATGAAAAATTGTAGATTTGTACAATTGCTCGAAAAGAAACCCTAAATCTTGTTAGGTGGTTCTACAGTCAGAACAGCTTTGCACAAATATAAAAAGTTTAAGCGCACATTTATACCACCGCCCAATTAGCGAGCAAAAAAAATCTAACCTGCTGAAAATCATAACAAAACCACAGTAGTTAGCGTCCATGCACATTCTTAAAGTTGCTGACAAGTATTCGGCAAACGAGTTTTATGAGTTTCCCACCCGTTTATATCAGGATGATGATTATTGGGTGCAGACCAAAGCAGAAGAAGTAGAACGTATTTTCAATACGGAAAACCATTCCTTCTTCGATCAAAATGATGTTTGCCGCTGGATTCTGCAAAACTACCGAGGGGCAACGATCGGTTGTATTGCGGCTTTTGTTAACCGAAAAGAATCTACCAAGCGTGGTTTTCTGGCTTTTTTTGAGTGTATTGACCACGAGACAGCTGCTCATCAACTTTTAGAGGAAGGTGCCCTATGGCTGAAGGAGCGCGATATTGCAATGGCACACGCTCCGGTAAATCCAACGAGCTTATTTCTTAAATCGGGGCTACTAACAGAAGGGTTTGACGAACCTCCGGTGTACGGTTCTAACTATCATCAGACGTATTATCAGCAATTTTTCGAGTCTTTTGGGTTTCAACAGTATTTGCAACAGCGAACTTATCATTTAGATTTTCAAACGCTTCCCTTTCCCAGAACAATAAAAGAAAAGGCTAAATCAATAATTGAAAACAAAGATTTTAGAATCGATCGCTTTAATAAAGACGAAGTAGCGGGACTATCGAAGGATATTGCATTGGTATACAATCAGATTTGGAGTAAAACTCCGTTTCATCACGAATTATCAGTTCAGCAAATTCAGGATGAGTTACAGGAACTATTGCCCTGGATTGATGAAAATATATTTCTACTGGCCTATTACCAAAACCAGCCTATTGGTTTCTTCTTTAATTTGCCCGACATCAATCAGGCCCGAATACGAGCGGGTAATGGAATACTAAGCAAAGTGCGTGAGGCCTACTTCCGCAAACGCAAACATAAGCACTTGCTAAGTGTTTTATTAGGAGTGCTACCAGAGTTTCAGCAGCGAGGAGTAGGTTCAGCAATGATTAGTTTGTTGCTAGAGTTTTTAGGAAAATATGAGGTTCGGTACGACAAAATTGAAACCAACCGGGTAAGCGACGACCAAACCGCCGTACAGTATTTATTACGCCAATTCAAAGGCAAACCTCAACAGCAGTATTGGATATACCGAAAACCTCTTTTGGGAGTAGATAAGAGCAAATTAGTGCCTCGAAAAACAACCGAGGTAAAGCGATAACAACCCTAATTTTATAAAATTTCGATACCTAAAATATTTATTCATCCTCTTTTTACATTTCTAACAGTTAATAAAATATGAGTTTATTAGTAGTAGGCACTGTAGCCTTTGATGCCATTGAAACCCCCTTTGGTAAAACCGACAAGATCATTGGCGGGTCGGGCACTTACATTGCCTTGGCTTCCTCATACTTTACTAAATCGGCTAATCTGGTCGGAGTAGTGGGTGATGATTTCTTACAGTCAGATATTGAAAGCTTTCAGCAGCACGGCATTAATACGGAAGGGTTGCAGATCAAGGAAGGTGAGAAATCGTTCTTTTGGGCGGGTCGTTACCACAACGACTTGAATACTCGTGATACACTGGCTACCGAACTAAATGTGTTAGCCGACTTTGACCCTATCATTCCTGATGCTTACCAAGATTGTAAATATCTTATGCTGGGTAATCTAACTCCAGAAGTACAGCAAACGGTACTGAATCGATTGAAGCAGCGCCCGGAGTTGGTTATGTTAGATACAATGAACTTCTGGATGACCGAGCCTTTTCTGCCAAGCCTTAAAGAGGTTGTTAAACAGGTTGATGTACTCTCTATTAACGATGAAGAGGCACGAATGCTTTCGGGCGAATATTCACTAGTGAAGGCAGCACGAGCTATACTAAAAATGGGGCCATCGTATATTATTATTAAGAAAGGCGAACATGGGGCGTTGTTATTTAGTGATGAGCAAGTTTTCTTTGCCCCCGCTCTACCTTTAGAAGAAGTGTTTGACCCAACCGGCGCGGGGGATACATTTGCCGGAGGATTTATTGGGTATTTAGCGCAAACTCAGGATAGTTCGTTCAATAATATGAAGCGAGCGGTAATCTATGGTTCAGCGATGGCCTCGTTCTGCGTAGAGAAATTTGGTCCGCAGCGCCTGATTAATTTATCGCAAGAAGAAGTAAAAGAGCGAGTTCAGGAGTTTATTGATTTAGTACAATTTGAAATCGATTATGCTTGAATTAAGCATAAGTACTTACTTTATTGGTCATAAACACTTCTTAATGTACTTTTTTTGAGTTTTTACTGATTTATATTTAGCTTGGCGAAAACAACATGCTTTGTCTAGTCTCAGACAAAATATTAGCTAATCTTCACGATATTTTGAGCAAACGTTTTTTTAGCCTAGAGCGTTAACTCATCTGAAAGTGCCACCAACTTAACTTATGAATTCGGAATTACTTACGCCCACAGAAGCTGATATTCTTGCTAGATATAAAGAGGTGCGCCAACAAAGCATTCGCCTGTGCCAGCCACTACAACCGGAAGATTACGTAGTTCAACCTATTGGAGATGTAAGCCCACCTAAGTGGCACTTAGCCCATACTACTTGGTTTTTCGAGCAATTTATTTTGATTCCGTCTTTCCCCAGCTATCGGGAATTCAATGATCAATTCAACTTTCTATTTAATAGCTACTACGAGAGCAAAGGCGACCGAATGGTACGAACCAACCGAGGTAATATGACTCGGCCTACCACGCAAGAAGTAATAAATTATCGTAGCTACGTAGATGAGCACCTTCATAAGCTGCCGCATCTTTTAAGCGATTCAGCCTGGCAGGCCATCCATTATCTAATAGAGTTAGGGTTGCACCATGAGCAGCAACACCAAGAACTATTAGTAACGGACCTTAAGTATATTTTGGGTCACAATCCGCTTTTCCCCGCTTACGCAAGTGAGTCTCCTTCAATAGAAGGAATGGCTGTAAAGCGTGAAGAATATGTTTCCGTACCGGGTGGTAATTATTCTATTGGCTTTCAAGGTAGTAAGTTCCATTTCGATAATGAGGAAGGTCATCATCAGATCTATCTGGCCGATTACCGACTACTAAATCGGCTAGTTACCTCCGGCGAGCTTTTAGCTTTTATAAATGACGGGGGCTACCAAAACGCCGACCTGTGGCTATCTGACGGCTGGGCGTGGGTGCAGGAAAATAAGGTTGTATCACCCCACTATTGGCATCAGCAAGAGGGACAGTGGTATGAATACACGTTGTCTGGTTTGCAGGTGCTGAATCCATCTCGTCCAGTTACGCACGTAAGTTACTATGAGGCCAATGCTTACGCCCGCTGGCGAGGTAAGCGTTTACCTACTGAGGCCGAATGGGAAGTAGCTTGCCGTTTGGCGAGTTACGAAGATAACTTCCATGTTTTGTCTCAAGCTAACTTGGTAGAATCAGAAAGCTTTCACCCTCAAGCGCTACAGACACCTGGCACTACTTCGGTTCCAGCCCAAATGATTGGTGATGTATGGGAGTGGACCCAAAGTGCGTACTTACCTTACCCCTTTTACCAACGTCCAGCGGGAGCGTTGGGTGAATACAACGGTAAGTTCATGATTAATCAGATGGTGCTACGCGGTGGCTCCTGCGCCACGCCCGAGAGCCACCTCCGAATTACCTACCGAAATTTTTTCCAACCTGATAAACGCTGGCAATTCACGGGTTTCCGTCTTGCTGAACATAGTTAAATGTCTTATACCACCGATCATTCCAAAAAAACCATCGCTATTTTAGAAGGCGTTGGATTAAATGGATATTCTCAGAAAGTTAACCGACAGTTTGCGGCCGATGTATACGCCGGACTAACGGCCAAAGAGAAATCACTACCCTCTAAATACTTATATAATAAGCGGGGCGATGAGATTTTCCAGCAGATTATGGATATGGAGGAGTATTATCCTACACGGGCCGAATACGAGATATTTGAGATGCACCGCCACGAAATGCTAAAATACTTTTCTCAAGACAGCATTCCTTTCCGGCTAATTGAATTCGGGGCAGGTGATGGCACTAAAACAAAAGTACTGTTACGACATTTTCTGGAACAGCAGGCCGACTTCTCTTATGTTCCCATCGATATTTCGACCAATATCATTGAAGAACTTACTACTGATCTGGCTGAAAAGATGCCTGACTTAAAGGTCCAGGGTATTCAAGATGATTATTTCCGGGCAATTGATCGGCTTAAATCTTCCTTTAATGGCCAGCAGGTACGAAACGTAGTATTGTTCTTAGGAGCAAATATTGGCAATTTCTCCAACTCCGAAAGTATAACATTTTTAAAAGAGATTGCCACTCACCTTTCTCCCGGCGATTTGTTAATGACTGGCTTTGACCTAAAAAAGAATCCGGAGAGAATACTAACCGCCTACTTTGACAAGCCGGGGGTGACCAAAGCGTTTAAGCACAATCTGCTTTTACGAATTAATGAAGAACTTAAAGCTGACTTCAATATTGATAATTTTCAGTACTTTCCTATTTACGATCCAATGGAAGGTAGCATTCGCAGCTACTTAGTTAGCAAAAAAGAGCAACAAGTCACCATCTCGGCAATTGATGAAGTAGTTGAATTTGAGGCTTGGGAAGCTATCTATATGGAACGTTCGCAAAAATATAGCTTAAACGATATTGAAGGTTTAGCCCAGCATTCGGGCTTCTCGGTCATGCACCATTTCTACGATTCTCAAAAGCTATTTACTGATTCGCTATGGCAGTTGGATTAGTCTGTAGCTCACCGGATAAACAGTGCTAAAATTTCGGGCAAAGAACTAACCAATGCGCCGAGAAAACTGGTAATTACGATCCAAAGCAGTAAAGAGCGATAGGTTCGGCCTATTTTAGATTCCACTACTCCTATAATCCTCGCTTCGGTATTAGCTAAGTTTACCTGTCCTGAAGCTATATCATCTTTCAGTTCCGAACGCACTGAAGCAATGTCATCTTTTCCGCCTTTACAGAGGCAATATCATCTTTTAGTTCCGAACGCACTAAAGCAATATCATCCTTTAATACTGCTTGAACTGAGGAAAGATCATCCTTAGTAGCTAATAGCTCCTTCCGATCATCAAACCGCTGATTGGTCATTTCTTTATTTCTTTAACTAATTCTTCCGCCTCAGTATCTGCCAAAGCAGTATTTGTTTTGCGAATTAGTTTATACATTCTTACGGTACTCATTCTTTTATCTAGCGAATTTTAGCACCATATAAAAACCTGAAACGGATAAACAGTATTGAAGTTATTGTATCTATTATCCATAATCACCCTAAATCTACAAAAAAACCAGCATCCTTTCGGTATCTGGCTTTATCCCAGTTATATTTGTCACAAACAGTTTGTATGCTACGCCGTCCCCGCCGCAACCGAAAATCACCCGTCATTCGTAATTTGATAGAAGAAACCCAGCTTTCGGTACAACATCTCATATTTCCGGTTTTCATTATTGAAGGTGATAACCAGCGAGAAGAAGTAGCTTCTATGCCGGGCATTTATCGGTATAGTATCGATCTACTACTAGAAGAAATTGCTGCTTGCCAAGAATTGGGTATTCACACCTTTGCCCCTTTTCCCGCCCTCACTGATGATAAAAAAGATACATTAGCGCAGGAGGGTCACAATCCGGAAGGACTCTTCCCTACTGCCATTCGTCGTATAAAAGAAACTTTCCCTGATGTTTGCCTAATGACCGACATCGCGATGGACCCCTACAGCTCGGACGGGCACGATGGGCTAGTGCACGATGGTGAAATACTGAACGATGCCACGCTGGAGATTCTGGGTAAGATGGCTCTAGTACAAGCAGAAGCTGGAGCCGATATACTAGGCCCATCAGATATGATGGATGGTCGGGTAGGCTATTTGCGTGAATTATTAGATGAACACGGCTACGCAAACGTATCCATTATGGCATACACTGCTAAATATGCTTCTGCTTTTTACGGTCCGTTTCGTGATGCGCTAGACTCGGCTCCCAAGTTAGGCGATAAAAAGACCTACCAAATGAACCCAGCAAATGCGCGAGAAGCTTTAATGGAAGCTGAGCTAGACTACGATGAAGGAGCGGATATATTGATGGTGAAGCCAGCTTTGCCCTATCTGGATATTGTTCAATCGTTGAAAGAGTGCTTTCCAGTTCCAATAGCTGCTTATCAAGTTAGTGGTGAGTACGCCATGATCAAAGCAGCTGCTGCTAACGGATGGTTAAATGGAAGGAAAACCATGCAAGAAAGTCTGATGAGCATACGCCGAGCGGGTGCTGATATCATTTTAACTTATTTTGCTAAAGAATACGCTCAGGAGCTAAAATCATGAGCTAAGAAAAGATATAATTAGTTGATGGCTATTTTCCCGATAGTCTATTCAACATTCTATAAATCGTATCGTTAAAAACGTATTATTTCGAAACGTGGAACAAACCTTACCTACTATACAAACGGCCAAAGACCTAGGGTTGCTTGAAGAAGAGTTCAAGAGAATTCAGGAAATACTAGAGCGAGATCCTAACTTTACTGAATTGTGTATTTTTTCAGTAATGTGGTCGGAGCATTGTTCTTACAAGAACTCTATTACTTGGCTTAAAAAGTTACCTAAAGATTCAGAGCGAATGCTGGCGAAGGCAGGAGAAGAAAATGCTGGGTTGGTAGACATCGGCGATGGATTAGCTTGTAGCTTCAAAATAGAATCGCATAATCACCCATCGGCTATTGAGCCTTACCAAGGAGCCGCCACCGGAGTCGGGGGCATTAATCGCGATATCTTTACTATGGGGGCTCGCCCAATTGCTCAACTCAACTCACTCCGCTTCGGGGACATTAAGAACGAACGAACGCAGTGGTTGCTACGGGGAGTAGTGAAAGGTATTGGTGATTACGGTAATGCTTTCGGAATTCCTACCGTAGGAGGTGAATTATTTTTCGACCCTTGCTATCAGGTCAACCCATTGGTAAATGCCTTTTCAGCGGGTATTGTTAAGACCGATAAAGTAGCCAGTGCTACATCATACGGAGTAGGCAATCCAGTATTTATTGTAGGATCAGCTACCGGAAAAGATGGAATTCATGGGGCGGCCTTCGCTTCTAAAGATATTACGGAAGATTCTATTAAAGACCTTCCGGCAGTGCAGGTAGGAGATCCATTTCAGGAGAAATTATTACTGGAAGCTTCGCTAGAAGTAATTGCCTCCGGGCACGTAATTGGTATTCAGGATATGGGTGCCGCGGGAATTATTTGCTCTACTTCCGAAATGAGCGCGAAAGGCGAACACGGAATGGATATCTGGTTAGACAAAGTTCCGCTGCGGCAAACCGATATGTTGGCCTGGGAAATCTTACTATCTGAATCGCAGGAGCGAATGCTCATTGTGGTGGAGCAAGGAAATGAGGAAGCAGTAAAAGCTATTTTTGAGAAATGGGATTTGCAGTGCGAGCAAATAGGTGAAGTGACCGATACCAAACGTTTGGTATTTCATCAGCATGGTGAAGTGGTAGCTGACGTACCTGCTGACGATCTAGTGCTGGGCGGAGGTGCTCCGGTTTACGAGCGCGAATATCATGAGCCGGCTTATTATCAGGAGTATCAAAAATTCAATATTAATGATGTTCCAGAGCCAGATAATTATGCTGAAGTTGCCGAGTTTCTACTAAGCCATCCGAATATTGCTTCCAAGCAGTGGGTTTCTGAGCAGTATGATTCTATGATTGGTACCGGTACTACTACAACTAATTTTCCATCTGATGCTGGAGTGGTGCGAATTAAAGGTACGGATAAAGCCATTGCTGTAACGGTAGACTGTAATGCCCGTTATGTTCATGCTGACCCCGAAGTAGGGTGCGCTATTGCGGTAGCTGAGGCGGCACGCAACGTCGTCTGTGCAGGTGGCGAAGCGGTGGCCGTCACTAACTGTTTAAATTTTGGCAACCCCTACGATCCTGAAGTATACTGGCAGTTTGTTGGGGCAATCAAGGGCATGAAGAAAGCTTGTGAGAAATTAAAGACTCCGGTAACCGGGGGAAACGTGAGTTTCTATAACCAGTCTAACGACGGTGGAGCTGTGTTTCCTACTCCCACCATTGGTATGTTAGGCATTTTGGAAGACTACCGACAGCAGATGACATTCGCTTTTCAGCAAGAAGGCGACTTAATCTACCTATTAGGAAAATCAACTAATGATATTGCCAGCTCTGAGTATTTATATAGTTTTCATAGTATCAAGCAGTCGCCAGCTCCTTACTTCGATCTTGAGCAAGAGTATCAACTGCATAAAATTGTAAGTGCGTTAATTAAGCAAAAGTTAATTGTATCGGTTCACGATGTCTCAGATGGGGGACTATTTATTGCCTTGGCTGAGTCAGCAATGGTGAATGGTT
Organism: Tunicatimonas sp.; assembly: GCF_049647865.1. NCBI lineage: Bacteria > Pseudomonadati > Bacteroidota > Cytophagia > Cytophagales > Catalimonadaceae > Tunicatimonas > Tunicatimonas sp. The sequence goes on from NZ_JBARYM010000198.1 coordinate 11,259, forward strand.
TAGGCTTTTCAGTACAGACTATTTCAACTGTTAGAAAAGATGCCTTCTTATTTGGAGAAGGGCAAGGTAGAGTGGTAGTGAGCATTTCTCTTGATCAAAAAGAGCCCTTTGAAGACTATCTAAAGAATAGAGAATTTACTTTTTCGCAGATTGGTTTAGTGCGAACTGCTGGCTTTGTTGTAGATGAGCAACAGTTAGTCTCTACTGTGAAGGGAGAGGAACTGTATAGCGCGAGTCTGGCTCATTTTTTGGATAAATGACAAAAATAGTACATACCTTAGAACTGTAAGAGTTGCTACATCAGAGTACAAAATAATCTTTATAAGTCCTTTGTATTATAAGAAAAATGCAAAAATTAATAATAATAATTAATTTTCTAGGTGAATTTCTTTTAAAACACCAAATAAATCTATACTTTTGTTCAATATAAAATTTGAAAAGTTATATAAATTATAGTTAATGTATCAAAAACTGGTAAAAAGTAGAAAATATTTCAGTTTGTCTGCCATCTACCTTGTAATGGTTGCCTCTGTTTTTTCTTGTGTCTCCAAGAAGGAGTTGGTTTATCTTCAAGACAGTAGTTTTTCTACTGAATATCCAACCCAGATAAAGAATAGGCGGCCTGAGTATCGTGTTCAGCCTAATGATATACTGCACGTAACAATCCAAAACCCCGATAATGAGACTTCGGCCTTCTTCAACTATGGTAACCAAGAAGGTGCTCGTGGTTTTGGAAGTGAGTCTATCTTATACTTGATGGGCTTCAATGTAGATAAAGATGGTTTTATTAGCATTCCGCTAATCGGGAAGGTACAAGTTCAAAACCTGACTATTGAAGAGTGCCAGCAGATTATTCAACAGGAAGCTAATCGGTATATTCTTAATTCATCAGTTGATGTTAAGTTAGTAAGTTTCAAGGTATCAGTGCTGGGGGAAGTAAATAGTCCAGGATATTATTATATTTATAATGGACAGGCTACTATCTTAGAAGGGCTTAGTCTGGCAGGTGACCTTACTCAGATTGCTAATCGGCGAAACGTAAAACTTATTCGCCAGACTGATGATGGTGCTGAAGTTATTTTATTAGACTTAACGAGTGCCGAATTAATGAAATCAAAATACTATTATCTTCTACCTAACGATCAGATATACGTAGAACCATCAATACAGCAGGTACGTAGAGCAAATTTTCAACCTATTGGCCTTATATTTAGTAGTGTAGGTTCATTAGTTGCTATAATTAACTTAATTGTGACCCTTAATGCTGATTAGTTCGCCTTGATTGCCACTAGGTAGGAAGCGCGCTCATAATAGAATTATTGTCATCTATAATTTGTGACAGACAATGGATAAAGCAAATAGTATAAATAATCAAAATCAAACAATAGACCTATTCGCCCTGCTGGGGAAAATGCTGAAACACTGGTATTACTTTGTGATCAGCTTGGGTTTTTGTTTAGCAATTGCTGCCGTCTTTGCCATTTTTGGCGAGAAGAAGTTTGAAGTCGGAGCCACTATTTTGTTGAAGGATCGAGAAGTAGGTTCAACAGAAACCGGAGAGTTGCTTAATGATGCCCCTAATCAAGGAAAGGGCATTGCTCTTACTAACGAGATAGGAAAATTAAAGTCTTACTCTCTAATCAAGTCGGCTTTGGAGCGACTTGATTTTGGGATTACTTACTACAATGTGGAAAATTTCTGGCCCGGTTTCTTGCGCGAAGGTTGGCTAAACGAGATTTATACTTCGTTTCCTTACGAGATACAAATAGATTCCAGTCAACTTCAGGCAGTAAATACTCCTATTTTTATTGAAGCAATTTCTGATACTCAATATCGGATTATGGCTAGCAACGAGGAGGCGAATGCTGTAGCGTTTACTACTAAAGAAGGGCGCAAAATATTTGATTATGAACTAAAGGCTGTAGGTGAATTTGGTAAACCTTTTATTAGTGATATTCTCAACATTACAGTTAATAAAAAGAAAAAAGAAGACAGCGACTTTGAGTATTGCTTCAAACTAACCCGAATTGAAGATTTGGCAATGCAATACCAAGGAAAGATAAAGGTACAGCCTGCGGTAGAGATGGATGATACCAACCGGATGTTGCAACTGCTCATCAATAGTGCTATAGACCAAAAGGGCGGACTGTTTATTAATACGCTGATTGAAACGTATACCCAAGAAGGGTTACTACAGAAGAACAGTTTAGGAGAAACTTCGCTTGACTTTTTGAATAGAGAAATAGCTGAGAAAAATGACTCATTAGATAATGCCCGATCTGCTTTAGAAAACTTCCGTTCGCAAACGGGCCTATTGAACTCTGACTTTGCTTCAGGGCAGGCGATGGAGAACTTAGGAGAATTACGTAATAACCAAGCAGAGTCGGAGCGAATAATAGACTACTATCAGAGTACCCTTACCTACTTGAATGATAATGATGACTACAGTAAGATTATTGCCCCTTCCTCAGCAGGCATTAATCAAGACCAACTTTTTAACCGCTTAATTGAGACGTATATCACGCTAGTTACGCGGCTGAATGATCTCAAGGTTAATGCTCGCCCTGACAATCCGATATACAGAACCGTTAAGCGCGAGGTAGAAAGCACTCGAGAGGCTATTAAAGAGCAACTTCAGAGTGCATTAGCATCAGAAAAGCGGAACCTTAGTCGGCTAAATCAAAGAATCGGTGGTATTCAGTACAGTATTAATAAGTTGCCTCAAGAACAAAGCAGACTACAGTTCTTACAGCAGAATTACGATAAGCTGTACGAAGAATATAACTTCTTACTTCAAAAGCAGTCCAATGCAAAACTATCATTAGCTACCAACTCTGAGAATGTTCAAGTAGTTGATTCAGCTAAGAAAACGGGGTATGCTCCGGTAGAACCTAATAGTATGCTGATATTCTCTATCGCTTTTGTTATCGGATTCATCATTCCCTTCTCAGTTGTTTTGATAAGAGACTTGTCGAATAACAACATTACTAATAAGGAAGAATTAGAGAAACAAGTGAAGGTGCCTTTGTTAGGAATGATTGCTAACGGGCCAAAAGATGCTAAACTAGTGGCCCGTACCTTGCCTAACTCAGCAATTGCCGAATCATTCAAATTTGCCCGTATCAATCTACAGTATTTTCATCAGGGTGGTGATGAAAAAGTAATTGGAGTTACTTCTTCTATTAGTGGTGAAGGAAAAACCTTCTGTTCAGCTAATTTAAGCACCGCCTTTGCCGAATCTGGTAAGCGCACCTTACTTATTGGTGGTGATTTACGCAAGCCTCGAATTCAAGATTTCTTCGACCTATCTGGCCCAGGCATTTCCGATTATCTGAGTGGTTCAGTAGCAGTTGACGATATTATTCAGCCTACTGAATTTAGAAAACTTGATGTAATAGCCCCTGGTATTCCTCAGGAAGATCCTATTACATTGTTTGAATCCGCTAGAATGGACGAACTTATTCATCTCTTACGAGATCGCTACGATTATATTATCATAGAAACGCCGCCAATTGGGTACGTAGCTGATTACTTTGTAATGCTCAAACATTTCGATATTAGCTTATTTGTAGTTCGTTACAACTATACCAATAAGAATATATTAGGTGGAATTAACGATCTATACGCTAAGAACAAGATTCAAAATCTTTATCTGCTATTTAATGATGTGAAGTTCTCTGCTGAATATGGATATGGCTACTTATCTAACAGCGATGGTTACTATACTCAACAATCTCGAAAACGATTGGCTAGTAATAAACCTACGGTTACTATAAAAAATCCATTTTCATAGTTATCTTTTATTATATCAAGTAATTTCTGCGTCGAAAATAAAATTGCATTATTCTAACAATTAATAAAAAAAACAGATGAAAAAAGGTCGTTGCATTAACTAGGTCTTTCTATTCGCTGTTGGGTTAGTTTCATCAAATCCAACCGGGTATCTTATTTGTCAACGATGTTTTGATCAGATAATCGGTATTTTAATGATGACAGCTATCACTCAGCTTACACCAATAAGAGAATATTGTTTGATAAAGTACGATAATAATCATCGTGCTATAAAAAGCGTTTATTCTAACAAATTAATAAAAGATAACTCATGAATACCGAACATATTACAGCAGAAACTCAAAGTCCTCTATTAGTTGATAGTCCGGTGGTGTTTCATATTGGATGGATGCGAACTGGAACCACTTTTTTGCAGGGGGTTTTTAAAAAGCAAGAGAATATTCAGCTATCATTAAAAAATCGCTTCATTTCATATAATCCATATTACTCATTAGGTCGGGAGCACTACCGCACATTAGTTGAAGGCAGTGATCAGCACCAAGTTGTAATAGATAGCGATGAAAATTATGCTATGGGGCGCTTTAAAACTCATCTTCGGAAGAAGAACCAGCAACGCAGTTATAATTACAAAGCGGAATTAAGCTTTGTCTATCACGACATACCGGAAATGCTCTCTCGTATGAAAGAAATGTCTCCTAATGCAAAAATATTGGGCGTGATTCGAAAACAAGCAGATTGGTTTGAATCGGTCTACAAACACGATGTTTATCACTTTGGATTAGATCAAACTTTTGAAAAATTCTATCAGAGCAATCTAGGTCAAGCTTATCGGAATGCTGCTGATTATAGTGGGATCATAGCCTCTTTCCAGCAAGCTTTTGGAAAGGATAATGTGAAGATTTTGCTATTCGAAGATTTTATTCAAGATCAGCAAAAGTTCGTTAAAAACCTTTCAGATTTTCTAGAAGTAGATATCTTAGTTGGTGAAAAGAAGAGCTTAAAAAAGAATGCTAGTACCTCGGGGCTTATTACCCACCTGCATCGTATGGCAAACACGCTCGCCGAACCTGATCCTAGAAGACCAGAACGAAAATTATATCAAACCCTTAGAACCGCTATATATAAACTCGATCGTATAGCAGCCACTAGTGGATGGAAGCTTTCAGGAAAAGCCCTATCAACAGCTATGCAACAGAGAATATCTAGGGACTTTGCTGCTAGTAACGAGAAGCTTATAGAAATTATCGGTGATGAGGCTTTACTAAAAAGATATCAGTACATTAAATAAATTAATGCAAATTTTCTATGAAAGAATCAGTAGATATAACAATAGGTTTAGTTTCGTATAATACTAAAGACTTAGTAGTACGATGTTTAAAGTCAGTATTTGAGTTTACTAAAGGGGTTTCATATCAAATCATTCTGGTAGATAATAAATCTAAAGATGATACAGTTAGCATCGTGGAAAAAGAATTTCCTTCGGTAAGAGTTATCCGAAGTCCAAAGAATGTCGGTTTTTCTTCAGCAATAAATATGGCTTTGACTGAAGCTAAAGGACGTTACTTTGCTATGTTTAACTCCGATACGGCATTGCTAAACGATACGTTCACTGAACTTGTGCGTTTTGCAGACTTACAACCCGACTGCGGTATTGCTTGTCCTCAACTTTATTATCCTAATGGTGAAGTTCAAGTTTCTCACTACCCCTTCCGCAACCCAAAGAAGAGAGCATTTCGTGAGGTATATCCTCGCTTAAATGCTTTAAAACAGTTGCTTGTCCCTAATAGCCCAACCACACGGAAAGAGATTAAGAAGAAGCGAAGCGTTCCCTCCGCTCCGGTAGAGGTGCAACGACCCCGGGGAGTATGTTTTATGGTCAAAAAGGAGTGTATCGATGATATTGGCCCAATGGATGGGAATTTTTTCATTTTTGCTGAAGATGTAGATTGGGCCTGGCGGGCTAAACTGGCAGGCTGGAAAAGATATATAGTACCTTCTGCTAAACTCATGCACGAGAATCACGCTAGTGTTGCCCAACGTGCTACCATGATGCAGAAGATACAGATGCAAAGTGTTTACTATTTTACTTACAAGCACTTTGGTTTAATGGCTTGGTTCCGCTTACGTTTTGGTAACTTCTTAGGTGGAATATTGGCACTGCTACTAAGCGCGTTGCTTTTAATAAGCAGGAGAACTCAAAAGAGAACTATGTTTTATGAATCTATTGAAGAGGCAAAGGCACTCCTTCACTTGAGCTTTCTCACAAAGAAGGTACTACCGGCTGACGCGAAATAATTACAATGACTTTAACTCTGAATGCGCTTGACTTATTGTTTGAATTAGGTGACGCTTGCTTACAGAAACCTGAAGTATACCTACAAGCGGGACATAATGGCCCGTATCGCCACCCAGAAACGCCTTTAAGAAATAAAGGCCACTGGCTCATTACATTTTCCCGATTATACGAATGGTCTGGCGATGAGAAATACCGAAGAGCGGTAAAGGATTTAGCTTCTGTCTTCTTAGAGCCTCAGTACCGCCCCCACGGTTATAGCTTTTTGCACAGAAATGCTAAAGGAAAGGATCGCTGTAACGGAATTATGGGACAAGCTTGGTCGATAGAATCACTGGCTGCTGCTTCGCGTACTTTAAGCGATCCAATATATACTAAACTGGCCTCTGAAGTCTTTTTACAACATCCCTTCAACGATTCGTTAGGTTTGTGGAATGTACTAGAGGTAGATGGTACTGTGAAACCTATTGACAATGCATTCAACCATCAACTTTGGTTTGCTGCTGCTGCTTCATTCATTATGGATAGTGACCCATTGATAGCAGAAAGAGTACATACTTTTATGGATAAAATATGGGATAATGTAACTCTATTAGAAGATGGACTTATCTATCATGAACTAGAAAACATCACAGAAGATAAGTTTCAAACAGTAGTAGTATCCAGTGGCTTAGTAAATGTTTGGCAAATAGTTTCTGCTGTATTACAAAAGTTAAGATTGAAGGATAAACCATTGAGTCCGGAGGAGCGAAAGAAACTACAGTGGAGCAAAATGCTTAATAAATCTATAGGCTATCATTCGTTTAATACTTATGCATTTGGACTTTTAAAGAACAACACTCTTGAACATCCATTATGGAAACATCCTAAATTATTGAGTATCATCAATTACTTGCTCACCAATAATTATAGTAAAGGAATAGCTAATAACCGGTATAGCTACGCTTATAACCCTCCTGGATTTGAGATACCATTCTCTTTAGCATCTTTCGAGAATGATGAAGAGGGGAACATTCGATGTTCTCAATTATTTCTTCAACAGCAGTTAGATTTTTGCTATAATCACGAAAGCAAATTGATGGATAGGAATAATGAAGACATATTCACATTAACTGCAAGAAGCTACGAGATAAGCAGATCAGAAAGCAATTTTCTAAGAAAAATAATAATTAATAGCTAATTAATTATATTATAATACAGAAAATTATTACATTTGTACTATTAATTCTCAATACGCAATGGTTTCTGTAATTATACCAGTATACAATGACCCTATAGGTTTAGAAGCTACTTTAGCTTCTTTAGTAGTCCAAGATCCGCTTTATTCATTTGAAATCATTGTAGCTGACAATGGATCAACTGACCACACTCAGCAAGTAGCTCAGAGATTTACAAACCGCTTCCCCAGATTGGTGCGTTTAGTAGTAGAAGACGAGCAGCAAGGATCATATGCAGCTCGTAATAAAGCAATTAATGAAGCACAGGGTGATCTTCTGTTTTTTATAGACGCTGATATGGTAGCCCCTTCGGACTATCTTAATAAGATCATCACTGCTTTTCAAGAGAATAATGCTGATTATGTAGGTTGTAAAGTTGATATAGTTACTGATAAGAAAACTTTAGCAGCTAAATATAACCAACTAGGGGGATTTAAAGTAGATGTTGACCTGAGGCACAACCACTTTGTGCCAACTTGTTGTCTTAGCATCAGAAAAGAAGTAATAGATACAGTGGGTAACTTTGATGCTCGCTTGGAATCAGGAGGAGATTACGAGTTTGGGAACCGAGTGTATCGGGCAGGGTTAAAGCAGAGCTACACCAATACAGTAACATTAATACATCCAGCCCGATGGAAATATCGTTCATTGATGAACAAATCAAAGCGAGTTGCTCGAGGTATCTGCCAGTTGGCTTTCTACTATCCTGATAGATTTTGGTCACGCTACATTATGTATTCTTCATTAAATCGTCATAAACCTAAAAACCCACTAACTATTATAAGAGAAGCACGATCAACAGGGGTCTCTCTAAACTTTTGGGAAGCTATAGTTCTTTCAGTATATCATATTCCTCTAACAATCTCCTCATCTAAGGAAGCCAAGCAATTTATGAGTTATTTACAAGATCATACTGTAATACCTACCAGCACCCTAGGCACTAATCAAGAACCATTGGTAAGTGTTAATATTACCACTTATAACCGAGCAAAATTTTTAGGCCGATGCTTAGATTCTGTCTTAAATCAAAGTTATTCCAATTTAGAAGTTATCGTCGTAGATGACGCATCATCTGATAACACAAGGAAAGTAGCAGAAGACTATTGTAAGGGAGATGCAAGAGTAAAGTATTTTCGGCATGACCAAAACCAAGGAAATGCATTTGCCCGAAACACGGCACTTAAACACTGTAAGGGCCTATTTGTAGCATTTATGGATGATGATGACGAGTGGATAGATCCTGATAAACTTGCTAAACAGGTTGAAATATTGAAGGATAGTTCGGATCCTAAATTAGGCATTATATGCAGTGGGGTGAAAGTTATTGATGCTCACAATAACGAGGAGATCAAACGTGCCGAAATGCCATTAGATCTCACTTTGACATTGTTAAAGGGAAATGGCGTAATTCATAATTCCACAGTAATGACTAGGCGAGATATTATGATTAAAGTAAGTGGATTTGACACTAAAATGCCTCGCGGAATAGACAGCGAGTTTTTTCGCACGGTAGTTGTAAAGCATGGCTATAAGGTGCACTTTATGCCTGATATCACAGTAGCTTACCATGAACATGGAGAGGGGCGTATGACCACTAATAAGAAGAACGCAGCAGCTAAAACCTGGAAAGCTAACATACATGTAATTCAAAAACATTTAGGAAGTTTTCTACTACATCCTGAAGCTCTGCTGTACCGAATAATGAGTCGGTTCAAAAAAATAGTTGCTAACTAAATCATCAATAAAATGATCCATCTTAAAATTGGAAACTATACAAATAAAGGAGACGGTCTTATGCTACACGCCATTCTTGAGCGGTTGCAGGGAAAAGATGAACTTACGTTATTGCCCAAAGTAGCAGAATATAAAAAAAGAGCACTTTTAGGACTTTATCAAAGCTTTTGGTTCGAGAGTTTAGCAAATCCTACAAACCAATTGCTGACCACTACATTTCCAACCAAGCTGCGTAAAAAGTACGGATTAGTAATTGAAGAAGAGATTGATTCGGTAATAGATGCGTCTGGGTTCGCCTATGGCGATCAGTGGGGTCCCCGTAAGATAGAGCAAATGGCTAATGATTGTGCCCGCTGGAAGAAACAGGGTAAAAAGATCGTTTTACTTCCCCAATCTTTAGGCACCTTTAAAGATGAGAAGGTAGCTGAGGCTTTCCGTAAACTTTTAGATAATGTAGAACTGGTATTTGCTCGCGACAAGTCGTCTTACGAGTTTGCCACCTCACTCAATCATCATACAAATAAAATCAAGCAAGCACCCGATTTTACAGGTGCTCTGAAAGGTAAGATTACTGATTTATATCGCCCTCAGCCTCGTCAAGCTTGTATCATTCCTAATCACCGGATGATTGATAGTACGGACGATCAAATTGGCCCACGGTACCTACCATTTCTTAAAGAGTGTTTTGATAGCTTCACCGACTTAGGCATGGACCCCTTTGTACTGGTACACGAAAGAGTAGATTATCCTGTAGCCGAAGAACTACAAAAATTAATAGGTAAACCTATTGATATTGTTTATGATAATGACCCGCTAGTGCTAAGGGGGGTTATTTCTCAGTGCCATATCGTGGTAAGCTCAAGATTTCACGGCTTGATTAGTACTTTATCGCAAACTGTACCCTGCTTAGGAACGCGATGGAGTCATAAATTTGAACGAGTGATGGAAGAATATAAATGTCAAGATTTTTTAGTTTCACCCTTAGATGCCCCTCAAGAAGTACGAGCCAAAATAGAACAGTTAAACGAAGGCGAAACTCGTCAACGAGTAATAGATAATATTGCAGCGACGGTTGAGGAGCATAAACGTTTAAACAACACAATGTGGGGTGAAGTAGAAGAGATATTAGGTCTGTCAAAGTAAAAATAAGCATGACCATTCAACTACCAGAGCAAGAAAAAGCTATTGACTACTTGCTAGTGTACTTGCTAGCAGCTATTTCTGGTATGCCCTTCTTCAATGGAGATATTCCTATGATTGGGGTACTTGGGTTTGCCTTTTTGATATTTTTACTTAGGAAAGAAGGCTTCAATGGATACTTCTTTTTTATCCTCTTTTCCTTTTTGATTATAGCCTGCCTTCATAGCCTACATTTCAATTACTTTCCTCGTAATACCTATATTGGACTAATTGTTAAAATATCGGTAGGCTTTTTCGTTCTGGCAATCGTAAAGCAAAAATTTGCTACGTATTTTGTAGATATTATTGTTTTCCTCTCAGTTGCTAGCTTCTTCTTTTTTATTCCCTTATTTATTACTAGCGGCTTAGATAACATATTTAGTGCAATAGGGGTGTCTTCTCCTTTTGAGCCAGGGGGGTCAGTAAAATCACTGATTGTATACCAGCTTAACTTAGACCGTCCGGGAGGCATGTATCGTAACTGCGGGCCATTTTGGGAGCCAGCGGCTTTTGGTGGTTACTTACTAATTGCGCTAATGTTTAATTTAGCCCAGACAAACAGTTTGAAAGACCGCAAGAGTGTGATATTAATAATCACTTTAGTATCTACACTATCAACAACAGTTTTCTTACTATTAGCGGTATTAATTTTCTTTTATTTCTTCCTTAATCAAACCCTTTTAGTAAAGATCGTTTCGGTGCCAATCTTGCTTGGTGCTTTTGCTTATGCCTACGTTGCTCTACCCTTTATAGGTGAAAAGATAGATGAAGAAATTTCTCGAGGAGATATGAAGGATATGATGACCGATAGTGATCAGGTTGGTCATACCCGGCTAAGTAGCGCTATATGGGATTACGATGATTTTATGGAATACCCTGTTTTAGGACGAGGAATTTTTGAGCAAACATTCTATAATCCGTTGGATGTTAAAACGAGACATAATGGGTTAACTAAGCAAATAGCTCAGTGGGGAATTATTGGTTCGCTTATCTACTTTGGGGCTATGTTTTTTAGCTTTAAACAGGTGGTGCATTACTCTGATTTGCACCCCTTTCTTAGTATTGTTTTCTTCATTCTTATTTTGGGAATGGGAGTGGCAGAAGGCTATTTTGATAAACCATTTTTTTGGGGATTAGTGTTTCTGAGTCAATACGTAGCTAACAAGCGAAGTGAAGAAGAATTAATAGACGACAAAAAGACAGTATCGTATGCTTGAAGATAAAACTGTAACCGTTTGTATTACTACCTTTAACCGGAAAGAGATGTTGAATCGGGCGGTTGAATCAGTCTTGAATCAGACATACGCACATTTTGAGCTTATTATTGTAGATGACTGCTCTAGTGATGGCACGGAGGATTATGCAAATAAACTAGTAAGCAAAGACCAAAGGATTCGCTATATACGCCATGATGTAAATAGAGGGTTGGCCGCAGCTCGGAATACGGCTATCTTTAACAGTAGAGGGACCTACTTTACTTTTGTAGATGATGACGACTCCTGGAAGCCAAGCTATTTAGATGAATTTGTGAGATTAGCAAAGGGCTACGATGCAAACTGGTGCTTTTGCTGCGGCTCTATTACTATCGATTCATTGGGACAAACAGTTTATGCTAACTATCGCTCATTAGAAGGACCGCTCATCAACTATATACGTCAGGGATATACTCCCCCAATCGCTTCTCAGTTTTACTTTACATTAACTCTACAGCAATGCGGAGGATATAATGAACAGATAAAAAATGGCGTAGATCATGATTTGTGGTTAACGTTAGCGTTTCGGGGTATTAATATAAAATCAAGTAATGAGTATTTGTCTTTGCCGTCAGAAGCGATAGATATCTCCCGAGTGAAAATGACTAATTCGTATCAGAAGCGGATAAATGGAATTACTAATTCTTTATCACTGTGGAAGCCTCAACTCACAGCTCACTTCGGTGAGGACTACTACCAGAAATTTCAAGAAGCCTATTTACTACGTGAGAAAAAAAAGTTTTTTCGGCTTTACATGCTTAAGCTTAATTTTACAAGAGCTTTAGAAATTTATAGAGAAATAAACATGCCCGCCAAGGAAGTTGCGAAGTCATTAGTAATAGCTTTTCTGTATCACTTGAAAATTCCAATTAGGCGGGAAAAGTATGTTACCCGAGGTTCTAGCCTATCCATAAAAATAGCAGCAGTGACAGTTTAAATTATTAAGTATGCAACGGAAAATATTTATTGTTATTCCCGTTTTTAATAATGTTAAATACACACTACGATGTCTCGATACGCTAGAAAAGCAAGATTATACAAACTATCAGACAATTGTAGTGAATGATGGATCATCTGATAACACAACTGAGAAGATTAATGCTCAGTATCCGAACGTGGTTGTATTGGAAGGTGATGGAAATTTGTGGTGGACTGGAGCTACTAATATGGGCATTGAATATGCCCTACAACAATCAGAAGAATCCGATTTTGTTCTCGCCTTAAATAATGATTTAGAAGTTAAAGAAGACTACTTAACTGAACTGGTTGAGGCCTACGATTACAATAAACCCTGTCTTATCGGTTCAATATCCGTACATTTGAATAATCCGGAACATGTAGCATTTTTAGGTGAGAAGTGGAATCCTTATACAGCAAAATCAAGACCCACAATTTCAGAGCATCGCTACAGTAAAGTAACAGAGCAGCACGAATATATATCCTCAGGTGCCCTACCGGGGAGAGGGATGCTTATTCCAGTAGAAGTATTCGCTAAAATAGGACTATTTGATTTTGATCGCTTTCCTCAATATTTAGCTGACTACGATTTTAGTAGAAGGGCAATTTATGCTGGGTATAAGTTGCGAGTAGCAACAAAAGCTGTGGTAATGAGCGTAGTAGAAAACACAGGGGTTAGCTATATTACGGATCCAACCTGGAAAACTTTTTTTACCTCCCTAAAGTCTATAAAGTCACCTAATCGGGTAGTTACCAGATACCACTATGGCATGATTCATAGTCCATTGAGGTTTGGCTATGTTATTATTAAAACTTTAAGGGTCTTGGTATCATTTCTGAGAGCTTGGATGCTTAAAAATACAAAGTTCGCCATTCAGTCCTAACGATTTTGTGAGCAGAAAATTTTCACTCATTAGCCACTTCAATCGGTGGTGAGAAGAAAGTACAGGAATTTGAATAACCTTGTTTAATAACAATGATTTTTTCCTGTAGGATAGAAAAACACGCACAATGAAATAAATTGCAACATTTCTGTTGATCTATCTAACTGACTTTGCCTCTATAACAAACAAAAAAGGCTACCTACCTAAGTAAATAGCCTTCTGCGTTAATAAGTAGCTACATCTAAATTAGTTGCCGCCTTCTTTTTCTTTGTCACCTTGAGCAGTTTCCATCATACTGGGTGGTAGAATAACAGCATCAATAATGTGAACAATACCGTTAGAAGCTTCCACATCAGCAGCTATCACTTTAGCTCCTTCAATCATTGCTTCGCCACCTTGCAACATCACTTCAGCGTCGCTACCTTCTACCGTAGTAGCCATCATACCATCAGAAAGATCAGTAGAAGCTACTTTACCAGATACTACGTGGTAAGTTAAAACTGAAACTAACTTATCTTTATTCTCTGGCTTTAATAAATTTTCTAAGGTTCCTTCAGGAAGGGCTTCAAAAGCCTCATTGGTGGGAGCAAATACTGTGAATGGACCATCTCCTTGTAGTGTTTCTACCAATTCTGCGGCCTTTACTGCTTCCACCAATGTGGATAAGTTATCTTGCTCCATTGCTAGTGCTACAATGTCCTTCTCTCCGGCATCTTGTGCAAAAGTAAGGGTAGTCATGAATAGACCAGCTAATAAAAAAATAAATGCATTCGTTTTCATAGTCGTAATTTTGTGTTAAAATAATATCCTACCTAACACGGTGTCTTATCAAATGTTTTGTTTAATTCTATTTAATAAAAACATTAACAGAAAATTGATAGAGTTAATGGCTTTATTCATATATATTTGATATTCAGATTATTGCAAGTAATCTTTTGAACATAAAAAATACCTTGTTACATAATTGCTGCTTATTTTTACACAAAGCATTTATTAATTTAGACACCGACTAAAGGAAAGTAAGGAAATACCCTTTAATTTTTAATTCAGTACAGATAGGTCAAACTTATAATAGCCAAAGCAACAATAAGCAGTAGCAGCCAGGGCCATAGTGGTTTTTTACGAGTTTTACGATTCAGTTGTATGTTTGCCATGAAGTAAGTAGGTTCAACTTAGTATCTCCAATGTAGAAGTATCACCCTTTGAGCCGCAAAAGTGCCTCGTTTTGTTCGTGTGGCAACTGGTCAATAATTAGGGCTTTTACTGGTAAATAACTCAAACAGCTTCTAAAATAAATAGTTCGCAATAGGCAGTAAAATAGATAAACAGGAGTATACCTACTAGTAACATTTTATTGTATGCTAAGAATTAATGTATTTGACAACCGGTGTAACTACTTTATCTTGAATCTTAGTAACTACTAATACCTTATCAAGTAGCTCCCTCTCAAAAATCAATAGATACCACAGATATCCAGTACTGATCAACGCGCTACCGATAAGTAGATGAGCCCAAGCAGATACTGGATGTAAATAGTATAACAGATTGGCTAGTACACCAATAAACACGCAAGCTAAAAGTGGCTTCCAGGCCATTTCTAGAAGTGAAAGGTAGTGTACACCAATGAGACGATGTACAGTTCGCTGATACCAAAAGAATCTAAATATACGATCAATCAGAATACCTATGGCTGCTCCATTAATACCAAAAAATATAGCTCCTACAGTTACAGCTGGAATAGTGGAAATCAGCGTTGAAGTAATACTTAATTTCATAGACAAATCGGATCTCCCTACACTGCGCATGATAACCGTAGCATTGGCGGATAAGCCGTTCAGAATAGTTGCTAATGCCAAAATTTGCAAGGGGGTAACTGCCATCATCCACTGAGTTCCGAACCCAACCTGAATAATAGGTTTAGCTAAAACTATCAATCCTAACATTAGTGGGAAAACTAGTAGTTGACTCACTTTACTAATATGCAGAAAGTATTTAGCGATGGCATCCTTACTTTTTTGAATGGATGAATAAGCAGGAAACATCACTTTATTCATTACATTAGTGAGCTGCTTCACTAATGTATTTGTCAAAACAAACCCTAAAGTGTAGGCCCCTAAAGCAGCTCCACCAATTAGTTTTCCAATTAGCAAATAATCTATGTTCAGCGTAAAGAAGTGAAAAATTCGCTCAACCATTACCTTACTACCAAACCCAAATAGTTCATGAAAAGCTTGTCGGCTGAAGATAAATTCTGGAAACCATCGTACATATAGCCAATAGATGAGCGCTGCTACTAAGGAGACCACTACTCCGTTCCATGCCAAAGCCCAAACCCCCCAATCTTGAAAGGCTAATGAAATAGCTATTACTCCACCAATTAGCACTGATACTACTTCCGCAATAGCTTGAGACTTAAACTTTAAATTCTTACTAAGTTTAGCCTTGGGTATAGCGTAGAATGTGTTAAATATAAATGGTAATGCCAAAAGAGGCATAACTTCACCTAAAATAGGTTCCTCATAAAACCATACCGCCAGGGGCGATATTACAAACACAATCAGGCCGTAGCCTAACAGCGCAATGGCTATGTTTAACCAAAATGCAGTAGCGTAATGTTGAGCATGTAGCTTTTCTTTAGGACGTTGAATAAGTGCTGAAACCATTCCCATTTCACTTACCACTTCTATAAATCCAATGAATACTGCTGCCATGCCGATAATACCATAATCTTCAGGAAGCAACAGCTTAGCTAGTACTAATTTAAAAAGTAGTCTTAACCCTTGGGAACTAAATGAAGCCAAAGATGTCCATCCCAAGCCTGATACAATGCTATTCTGTAGTCTCATAAAAAAAAGTAAAAGAAAAGGATCAGAATATAACTATTCTGACTTCTTCATAGTCTCACATCTCAACCTACACTCACAACAATAAATAGACTAATAGTAACACAGAAAAAATTGCACCTATAAAAGAATAAAAGGCAAAAAGGTGGCGAATTATGTTACCTAACTAAGATTTTGCTCAAAAATAAGTATAAAAATTGAATAAACCCTGAAAAAACATTCTGTCCTACCAAAGAATAGTCTAAGCTTACGATCTAAAAAATTATTTTAATGTCATATTGGCTTAATTCCCTATCAAACTCTATATTTTTATGCCATTATGGCATAAAAATTATCAATAATAGGTCTGGCGATAGTTTTGTTATGTTAGTGGTGAATACAATATAAATAGAAAAATGACCTATGAACTTAGATAATTATACAATAAAATCACAAGAAGCCATTCAAAAGGCAGCTACTATTGCTACTAGCAACGGACAGCAAGCCATTGAACCCGGGCATCTTTTAAAAGCAGTGCTGCAGGCCGATGAAAATATGATCTCGTTTGTGCTTAATAAATTGAGTATTAATCGCGCGCAGCTAGATAACGGTGTGGATACTATTATTCAATCGTATCCAAAAGTAAGTGGACAACAGCCATACCTGTCTAATGATGGTGCCGCCGTATTACGTAAAGCTGAAAACTATTTGAAGGATTTTAAAGATGAGTATATTGCTGTAGAGCATATACTATTGGGGCTATTAGCCGGAAAAGGAAAAATAGCTTCGGTAATGAAGCAAGTAGGGTTTGCAGAGAAAGAATTGAGTGCCGCTATTCAAGAACTACGAGGAGGTGATCGGGTGACTGATCAGAATGCCGAAGCCAAATACAAATCACTAGAACGGTACTCCAAAAACTTAAATCACTTAGCCAAAGCCGGAAAAATTGACCCAGTCATTGGGCGGGATGAAGAAATCCGCCGAGTGTTACAGATTCTGGCCCGTCGTACTAAAAACAATCCCATTTTATTAGGAGAGCCAGGAGTAGGAAAAACGGCTATTGTAGAAGGATTAGCGCAACGAATTGTGGATGGCGATGTTCCAGAAAACCTAAAAACTAAAACTATTGTCGCCCTGGACATGGGTCTACTAGTTGCAGGCGCTAAGTACAAAGGGGAGTTTGAAGAGCGGCTTAAGTCAGTAATCAAAGAAGTAACCGATTCCGATGGGCAGATCATTCTGTTCATTGATGAAATCCATACGCTAATTGGTGCCGGTGGTGGAGAAGGAGCAATGGATGCAGCGAATCTACTAAAGCCTGCTTTGGCTCGGGGTGAGCTACACGCGATTGGAGCTACAACCCTGAAAGAGTATCAGAAATATATTGAGAAAGACAAAGCCTTGGAACGACGCTTCCAAACGGTGATGGTAAATGAACCGGATATTGCCGATGCTATTTCTATCTTACGGGGTATCAAAGACCGCTACGAGTTGCACCACGGAGTGCAGGTGAAAGACGATGCGGTAATTGCCGCCGTAGAATTTTCTAATCGCTATATCAGTGACCGATTCTTGCCGGACAAAGCAATTGACCTAATGGATGAAGCTGCGGCTCGCCTGCGGATGGAGATTGATTCTTTACCCGAAGAATTAGATGAGCTGAACCGAAAAATTATGCAGTTGGAAATTGAACGGGAAGCCATTCGGCGAGAGAAAGATAAAGAGAAGGAGGCTCAACTTAACAAAGATATTTCTGAATTAGAAGATCAGCGTAAAGACCTAAAAGCCAAGTGGGAGAATGAAAAGGCGGTAATTAAGGGTATTCAAGAAGAAAAAGAAAAAATAGATCGCTACAAAGTAGAGGCTGAGCAAGCTGAGCGAGCGGGTGACTACGGGCAAGTAGCTGAAATTCGCTACGGGAAAGTGAGTGAAAGTGAGCAAAAGCTAGTGGAGTTTCAGCAAAAGCTAGCTGAAATGCAGCAAGGAAGTTCTCTTCTAAAAGAGGAAGTAAGCGCGGAAGATATTGCGGAAGTGGTAGCGAAATGGACGGGTATTCCGGTCTCGAAAATGCTACAAGGGGAACGGGAGAAGTTGCTAAACCTGGAAGATAAACTAAGCCAGCGTGTGGCGGGTCAGTTTGAGGCTATTGAAGCTTTGTCGGATGCGGTACGCCGTAGTCGGGCCGGGCTGCAAGACCCCAAACGCCCAATTGGTTCTTTTATCTTCTTAGGTACTACTGGGGTGGGTAAAACCGAGTTAGCGAAAGCTCTGGCAGAGTTCTTATTTGATGATGAGAATAATATGGTGCGGATTGATATGTCGGAATATCAGGAACGCCATGCGGTAAGCCGATTGATTGGAGCACCTCCTGGCTACGTAGGCTATGACGAAGGAGGGCAATTAACCGAAGCGGTGCGCCGCAAACCGTACTCAGTAATTTTACTAGACGAGATTGAAAAAGCGCACCCTGATGTATTTAACATCTTACTGCAAGTGCTAGACGATGGAAGGCTTACTGACAACAAAGGTCGGGTGGCTAACTTTAAAAACACCATCATTATCATGACGACCAACATTGGTTCCGGGTTAATTCAGGATCGGTTTCAGGATATTAATCCGTTCAATGAGGATGAAATTCTGCAGGAGACTAAACGGGAGGTATTTGAACTACTGAAAAAGTCGGTACGACCAGAGTTCCTGAACCGAGTAGATGAGACCATTATGTTCCGACCGCTTTCGCGCGAAGATATGCGAAAGATCGTGGAAATTCAGTTTAATCTGATTAAACGCCGGTTAGAAGAAAACGGAATTAAGATTGAAGCCACTGATGATGTATTGAGTCACTTAGCCAATATTGGATTTGATCCGCAGTTCGGAGCGCGTCCACTTAAGCGAGTATTGCAACGAGAGGTGTTGAACCGACTATCAAAAGAGATTTTAGCCGACAACATCAGTCGCGATTCCGTAGTCGGTGTAGAACTTAGCGAAGATCAGCAAATCAAATTCATCAATCTGGACGAAGTGAAGATATAATCGACAAATAGTTTGAGAATGATTGGAAAGGTAGAGATGGTGAGTCTTTACCTTTTTTATTTTATAACCGAACACCCATTAGCAGCACATCATCAGTTTGCACCTGCTCGCCGCGCCAACAGGAAAAGGTTTCTTCCACTTGCTGATACTGTTCTGGAGTAGATAGAGAGTAGATACCATCTAGTAGATCGCAAAAGCGACCCCGCATAAATTTTTTATCCTTGGGCCCGCCAAACTGATCTTGATAACCATCTGATGCCATGTACAGCATATCGCCCCGTTGCAACTTTTCGCACTGGTTGGTAAAATATTTGTCGGTTACCCATCCGCCCCCAATAAAATAACGACTAGGTTCTAACTTGTTTAACTTTCCGTTGTGTGTAAAGTACAGCGGTATTTGAGCTCCACTATAGCAAACCTCCTGAGTGTTGCGGTTAATCATACAGATAGCAATATCCAAACCATCGGCGTTTGCTCCTTCAACATCAGTTTGGCGCAATGCTTCCTGAATTCGAGTATCCATCATCGATAAAATGGTGTTCGGAGCCAGCACCTTGCTTTCGTGTACAATCTGGTTAAGTACTGAATTGGCTAACACCGTCATAAAGGCCCCCGGAACACCGTGTCCCGTACAATCGAGTACTGCAATCAGTATCGTGTCAACGGTTTCATAAACCCAGTAGAAATCGCCGCTAACAATATCTTTAGCGCGGTGAAATACAAATGAGTCGGGGAAGAGGTGTTTCAATTCGTCCTTTTCAGGCAAAAGCGACAACTGTATACGGCGGGCGTACTCAATACTATCGCGTATGTCCCGACTATTTTCTTCTAAAAGTTTATTTTTGACCGTAATTTCATCGCGTTGCTTCTCTATTTCTTGCTTCTTTTCCTCTAGTTTCTGATTAGCCCGAGTTTTTAAAACATACTTACTGTAAAGCAGCACTCCCACTCCCACCATCAGTAGCAACCCAACAATTAGTAGCACATTAATAAGCTTACGATCGCTAGCTAACACACTCTGAATTAAGTTCTCTTGCTGAAGGAGTTCAATCTGGTTATCCTTCCTTTTTGTTTCATAAAAAGTTTCCATTTCGGCGAATCGTTCAGCTACCTCTTCTTGAAAAGCTAAATTTCGCTCAAGATCATACAACCCAAAATTGACTAAAGCATTTTCGAAATCACCTACTTTCGCGTAGTATTTTGCCAACTGTTTATAGTATTTGCGTAGTATTTCATTACTGCCAATAGCATTACGGGGGGTTTGAGCTAAGCCTAAGTTGAGATAATTGAAGCACTGCTCCATATCGTTTAGGGCATAATAAGCATTACTTAGCTCTAACATACAACGAGCCTGCAATGATCGGTTCTCAAACTGTTCAGCTAAAGCCAATGCTTCCTCTATCAAAGGAATAGCTTCCTTCGCTTGGTTTTGCAGCAGATACGTACGGCCAATATGATAGTAAGCTAGAGCCAGTTTATCGTTCTCACGGTCTTGATTAAGACTAATCACCCTTCGGAACGATTCTAGAGCTAAATCGTAGTTTTCGGTCTCAATATGAACCCTCCCCATACCAATGTAAGCAGATGAGAGCATACTAGTATCTTGATCGCGTTGAGCAAACTCTATCGCTTGTAGTAGATATTCCCGCGCCTTGGGGTAATTCTGAACATCATGATTAATAACCCCAATGGTTCGATTAAGTCTGGCCTTGTGCTCTTCAACTTGCAAGTTGGTAAATATAGTGGTTGCGTCTATGCAATAGTCAAGAGCCAGCACATTACTACCCGTTCGGTTCCGAATTTCGCACAGCAACAGAAGCGTTTCAGCCAGAGCCAATTGATCGCCTTGCTGCTCATAAATTAGGCGGGCACTATCCGCGTACTGAACTGACATAGAGTAATAGTCGCTGGAAAAGGTAGTTTGAGCTACCAGATAATAGGCGCGAGCAGCACGAACAGAATCAGCTTCCCCCCAGTACTTAGTAATGCCTTTATTTAGGTAATACTGCAAGCTGTCGCTATTGTGGCGAAGGTAATGAGCAAAATAAGAAGCAAGGCGGATGTAAGTATCAGCTAGTCCTTGTTCATAATTTGCTTTCTGAGCAGCACTTTTAGCTTGCTGAATTAAGTAATAGGTAGTATCTAGGTCGTACTGCTCGTAAAATGCGGCCAGCTCAAGGTAAGCCTTACTTTCTTCTTCCAAAGAAGTAGCTCGCTCTAATATAATGCTGAGACTATCGGCCGTAGGCGACTGGGCAAAAGAAAAGTTTACCCAAACTACGTTAGCAAAAAAAAAGCTCCACCGTATAAGTTTTATCCACATCACTAATGCATCGTATATCGCTCATTAATACTATTCGAATGTAGGACTTGCTTACCAAATATTCAAGCAACTGGCAAAACCTATTGTGTTCTACTTTATAATAGGATATTCAATCCACATAGAGTCGGAGCCAAAGTAGTGTTCAATCACTTCTTTTCCTAGCGTGATTTGTTGCTGCTCAGCGTATTTCTTCACTTTCTGATTAACCTGCTCAGGAATGGACCTTACTACCGGATGACCGTATAACTGTATTTTGAGATAGTTGCCTGCTGGGAGAGTATCTTGAGTTAAGTTCTGTAAGGTCTCTGGCAATACATCCGAGCTAATAATTCCAATAAGCTGATTAATGTTTTCTGAAGCGGTAGAGTCATAATTTATTACGACTAGTTGACCAGAGCGAGCAGGCTCTTCTAGTAGTTGCTTCGTTTTTACTACAATCTCCCGTAGCTTCAGGTCACCGTATTTGCCTTGATACGGGGTTCCGTACACTACCCGAAGTTGGCTAAATACTTCGCTTATCTTCTCCAGTTTAAACCCACCCAACCAAGCGTAGCCTGCTACCGATAAAAGTATAACCAATATGGCACTAATAATTACGATCTTCTTCATTTCACCACTAAAATGATTGGTATGTTAGGTATATAATAAATTCTCGAGTACCGAGAGGGCTTTTGCTAATTGCTGGTAGTTTTTTTTACTTTTGCGGCAGCACCTGCTTTTAGGTGTATCCATTATGATGCGCCGAACGAATGGCTAATTTATAGAAAGGTTAGCAATTGCTTCCAAATAATCAGCAAATTCTACTATCTGCTACATTTACTTCTAATTACGGGTTGCAATTTCGGGTATAAATGTAAAATTGCAGTCCGACCACTAAATACTGCCCAACTGTATGTACGCTTATATCCAAGGAACTCTTGCCCACAAAGACCCAACCCACGTTGTTATTGATGTGCAGGGTGTAGGATACGAAATAAGAATCTCTCTCAACACCTACGAAGCACTAGAAAAAGAATCGACGTATAAACTTCATACGTACTTTCATGTAAAAGAAGATTCTCAAACGCTGTTTGGGTTTGCGCAACCTCCCGAAAAGAAGCTATTTTTAGACTTATTATCGATCTCTGGGGTGGGACCTAGCCTAGCACTAACCCTACTTTCTTCTATGCAGGTAAATGAGCTAAAGGGGGCTATCGCTAACGAAGATGCTAAAACAGTACAACGGGTGAAGGGAATTGGAGCTAAAACCGCCCAACGGATTGTGCTTGAGTTAGCTGATAAAATTCGGAAAGAGGGAGTTGCAGCAGGATCAACCGAAAAGGTACATGGTCTTCCGGCCGGCTCATACAATACCTTACGCACCGAGGCGTTATCTGCTTTAACTACGCTCGGATTCACCCGGGCAGCGGCTGAAAAAAGTATTGACAAAGTAATGGCCGACTGGCAAAAAAGTAAGCAAACCGAAGAGCTTCGTCTGGAGGAGGTAATTAAGCTTGCGCTCAAAACCACATAATAAACTATTGCCGACTTGCTACTGACGGTTATACGGTATATAAAAGAAAGTTCCCGGGCAAAACGGAAGCGCATAGTATTTCTAGGGCTAATGGGCGGGCTTATATTCAGCACGCTACCAATAATAGCCCAAGATACCCCCCCCGATGTAGTGCCGGTTGATACCACTCAGGCCAATACAATTCCGGAAGAAAACCTATCAGCTCCCGCTGATACCATTCCTGCGGGACCGTACCAACCCACTAATCGCCCGCAGTACGGCTTGCCCGATCGCTACGGTGATCCGCTTTCTAATCGGGTGCCGCGCTCACCACTCTACCTACAAGCTCCTACCCAGTTAGATTTTGGAATTGAAATCGATTCTTCCATTAACTACTCTATTTACGAGCGAGTAAACGGGCTAGACTACCGAGCACCTTCGTACTTAAACTTTGATCAGTATCAGCAAATCCAAGATCAGCGCATCTTACGCGACTACTGGCGAAATCGCTCAGCCGAATTAGATGGCGAAAGTGCGGTAAGTGGCCGGCGACTTATTCCGCCTATTTATACGACCCCTGCTTTCGATCGGCTATTTGGCGGTTCATACGTAGATATTCGTCCTAACGGATTTGTAACCCTCGACTTTGGTGGACGGTTTCAGCGAATCTTTAACCCAAACATTCCGATTCGGCAACAACGAAACGGCAATTTTGAATTCGATCAGCAAATCAGCTTAAATGTGGTAGGCACCATCGGAGACAAACTTCAAATAACCGCCAACTTTGATAATAATAATTCTTTTGACTTTCAGAATAACGTAAAGGTAGAATACACTGGCTACGACCACGAGATTATTAAAAAGATCGAGTTAGGCACAGTGAGCATGCCCGTTAGCAATAGCTTAATTACCGGGTCACAAAGCCTGTTCGGAATTAAAACTCAGTTACAGTTTGGGCGATTGTTTGTCACCAGCGTAGCATCGGTGCAACGAGGCAGTAGCGATGCCATCACCATTGAAAGCGGTACCCAGACCCGCGATTTCGAAATCATCGCTTCCGAATACGACGAGAATCGGCACTTCTTCCTGAATCATTTCTTTCGATCCAACTATGAAAACTGGTTGGAAAGTATCCCTTTGGTAAAATCCTCACTCAATGTTACGCGGGTAGAAGTCTACGTACTCAATCGGAACAACGATACCGAGACCTTGCGGGGTATGGCAACTTTCATGGATTTAGGAGAAGGCAGTGTAATATTCCGGGATGATAATCCCCAGATAGGAGAAGGACAAGGTGGCCCTGCCCGAAACAGTGCCAACCAGCTCTATTCTAACTTGCTCAATAGCAATCAACTACGCGATGTCAATCAGACTTCTACCATTTTAGAAAACGATTTTAATCTGATAAAAGCTACTGATTTTGAAGTAATTACTTCGGCTCGCAAACTTACCGAAAGGGAGTTTACCTTCGATAGCCAACTGGGCTATGTCAGTCTCAACCGCCGCTTACAAAACGACGAAGTATTAGCCGTAGCTTACGAGTACACGCTAAACGGACAACGCTATCAAGTAGGAGAACTAACCGAGGATTACCAAAATTTGCCCGAAGATCAAGTAATCTTTCTAAAGATGCTACGGCCTACTAAAATCAATACCGAAGTACCGACTTGGGATTTGATGATGAAAAACATCTACACCCTGAATGCCAGCCAAATCAGTCGGGAGGGGTTTCAACTGCGGGTAGTGTATCGAGACGACCGTACAGGAATTGATAACCCTAGTTTGCACGAAGGAGAGAATACGCGGGATATACAACTGATAAACCTGTTCAACCTAGATAAGCTTAACCCCAATAATGACCCAGTTAACGGAGGTGATGGTAATTTTGATTTTATTGAGGGCATTACTATTAATCCTGATCAGGGATTTGTGGTGTTTCCAGTGCTAGAACCTTTCGGTAGCCATCTGGAAGAGCAATTTGCACCCGGTGAAGACAACCTTGTTGATCGCTACGTATATAATTCACTGTATAACACTACCAAAGCTGATGCGGAGCTAAATACTAACAAGAATAAGTTCTTCATTGTGGGAAGCTTCGTTTCTGGCTCGGCCAACGAAATTATGCTCCCAGGCATTAATATTGCCGAAGGTTCGGTACAAGTAATTGCAGGCAACACCCCTCTTTCGGAAGGCGTAGATTTTACGGTAGATTATAATTTAGGTCGCGTAACTATTCTCAACGAAGGAATACTTAGCTCGGGCAAACGCATTCAAATTCAGTACGAAAAGGCTGACTTATTTAATTTTCAGCAGCGCTCGCTATTTGGCACCCGCTTGGAATATCGTATAAATGATGATATTAATATTGGTGGTACTATTCTGCATCTGAATGAGCGACCTATCATTAGTCGGGTGAGTATTGGCGATGAACCTACCAAAAATACTAAGTACGGCTTTGACATCAACTACCGAAAAGATTCTCGCTTTATTACTAAACTGGTAGATGCACTGCCGCTTATCCAAACCAAAGAGCCATCTACAGTTACATTCAATGCCGAGTTTGCCCAGTTAATTCCGGGTACGTCTAACATAGTAGACGGGGATGGCACTTCATACATAGATGATTTTGAAAATGCCGTTACTCCGTTCAGTTTGAACGGTTGGCAGAACTGGGTAATGGCCTCTACCCCAGTTACCGACGACCAATCGTTCATAGACCCAAACGCGGGGCCAATAGGGCGAAATTACCGCCGGGCGAAACTGGCGTGGTACGTAGTAGATAACACCGCTTTCTACGCCAGCCGGGGAAATTTAGTGAGTGGTATTCCTATTGCGGGTGATATTCTGAATCATTACGAGCGCGGCATTCCTCCCCAAGAAGTGTTTCCGTTTCAGGATGAACAGGTGATCAA
Organism: Tunicatimonas sp.; assembly: GCF_049647865.1. Lineage (NCBI taxonomy): Bacteria > Pseudomonadati > Bacteroidota > Cytophagia > Cytophagales > Catalimonadaceae > Tunicatimonas > Tunicatimonas sp. The sequence goes on from NZ_JBARYM010000198.1 coordinate 37,150, forward strand.
CTTCAACCTACCTGTTTTTGATATTGCGTACTTTCCCGAGGAGCGAGGGCCTTACAACTACAATCCCACTTTAACGGATGAAGGATTATTACAGAACCCGGAAGAAAACTGGGGTGGTATTACGCGGGCTATTACCTCGGATGTGGATTTTGATAAAACCAATATCGAGTACCTTGAATTTTGGATGTTAGACCCATTTATTAGTAGT
>NZ_JBARYM010000199.1:0-2897 GCF_049647865.1 Tunicatimonas sp.
CTAAATACCCGATACGAAAAATAGAAAAAACGGCGGATGGTGAATCTACATTAGGCGGCATTGAAATCTGGTACGACGATATTGTAGGCACCCTAAATACCGATGAGCGTGGTCGCTACCTTGGTACTTTTGAAGGGGACGACAAACTGATGGCAATCTTCAAAGACGGCTCTTACGAACTAAAGAGTTACGAACTCACAAATAAGTTTGATCCCAACCAAGCTATTTTGCTAGTGAAGTTTGATGAAAAGAAACCTATATCGGCGGTATATTACGATGGAAACTCTAAGCAATACTACGTAAAACGCTTTTTAGTAGAAACCACCACTCCCGACCGACGGTTCTCATTTATCACAGACGCTCGTAGCTCTAAGCTACTAGTCGCTTCTACCGAACACCAACCTCAAATTGACCTGACCTTCATACGGGAAGGAAGCCGTAAACACGAGCACCAAACCTTTGACTTGGATGTGCTGGTAGATATAAAGGGCTGGCGCGCGCAGGGAAATCGGCTCAGCAAGCATAAAGTAAAAGATGTCAAACTGCTAGCTACTCAGACTAATGCTGCCCTAGAGGAAAATGGTAAAGAGGCTAACACTATTACCAGTGAGAAAGATCAATACAAAACAACGGGAGACGAGGTTGTGTGGGACTTAAAGGGTAAGAAAAATGGGCAGTCGAAGTTGTTCAAATAAAATCAAATAGAACTCCTTCAAGAGGTAGATAAAAAATAACTAATTGTAGGTTGTAAGGTTGAGTTTAAGGGGGTTGACTAATTTTTTAAACTATACAACGATGCGTCGCCAACAATTTACTGAACGAGTACTAATCGTAGCGGCTATTGGTAGCCTTGTTATTTTATTACTTCTTTTTACCGGCCATATTTTTTCGGTAATCCTTATTGTAATTGCTGCGGTACTGGTAGCAGTGTTCTTTGATAGTATGGCTCGATGGTTAGATCATCGTTTACCCATCTCTAAAGGTTGGTGCAAACTTCTGGCGGTGGTAGGTTTTCTAGTCGTCGTGGGTAGTATAAGTTGGGCATTGCTTCCTTACGTAACGGGGCAGGCACAAGAACTTCAGCAGCAGTTACCACAGTCAGTAGAGCAGGTCAAAAAGCAACTACAGCAGACCACCTTGGGAAGTCAACTAGTTCAGTATGCTGAACAGCAGGATGTCCGCGAGCGGTTGACTTCCAATTCTAAGAAATTCTTCTCTACGGTTTTTGGTGTATTTGGAGTGCTGGCTGACGTGTATATTATTCTTTTTATGGGCTTTTTGATCTATGCCGCCCCCCAGCCCTACCTGAGCGGAATAATCCATTTAGTACCCAAATCGGGTCGCTCACGGGCTGAAACAGTTTTAGCTACCTTGGGGCAAACGCTGCGTAGTTGGCTTTCGGGTAAATTACTATCTATGTTGATTGTAGCAGTACTCACTTGGGGCGGGTTGCAAATAATCGGATTGCCATTTGCGGTAGTATTAGCTATTCTGGCGGGATTGCTAGCCTTTGTACCAAATTTTGGCCCTCTAATTGCGCTCATAACCGGAGTGCTGATTGCCGCTACCATAAGTATGCAAACTGTGCTTTTGACGGCTGCGGTTTACGTAGGTGTTCAAATTATCGAGAGTAATTTATTAACTCCTCTCATTCAGCGGCATAAGCTTTCGTTACCCATGGCTATGGTGCTGTTCGCCCAATTAGTGATGGGAGTTTTTCGCGGAGCGTTGGGCTTAATATTAGCTACTCCAATATTTGCTATAGTTATGATACTGGTAAAAACATTGTACGTAGAAGATGCTTTAGACGATCATTCTTTTCAACTAGAACCCGAAAAACAACTCGATAGTCAATAAATCATTTACCCTATTTTGCCAGTAAAAGCTACTAATATATGAAACGTACTACAGGGATTATACTTACATTGGTTGGCTTAGTCAGCACCACCATAACAGGAATGCAAGCCTTGGAAGACTCCGACAGCTTTAGTGTACTAGGTTTGGATGTGGTCGTGAGCAAGGCCAATTACACTCCGCTTATTATTAGCGTGGTAGTGCTGATTGTAGGAATAATCTTGTGGACCAGTTCACGCAAAAGTTAGCACGATGGTTGACCCTTTAATTCGCTAGTATACCCAGAGTTATTGGTTAAGCGTTTTTTCAAGTAGTTCGCTAGCTATTCTATCTAAACCATTGATAAGAAAGGCTGGATACTGGTAGCTTACCCCTAATTATTGATTTAATAAATTTTTGGCTCCATTGACATGAGTTTGCACTAAAACTCACGTTAAACCTTCAATAGTAAATGTATTAGTGAAATCTAAAATAATTCCTTTATTTAGCTACTACCACCGTAATATCCACTAGTCAGCTGTTCGGTACTCAAGAGAACTTGGTTTGAAAAAGAAGAAAGCACATTCTATTTTTTTGTGGATTGCAGGCAGCATTGTGGGGCTAATCTTATTGCTTCAGTCATTGCTTTTCTTTTTTGGTGATGAAATTCTACGAGAATCCATTTTAGTGGCATTTCGCGAATACGCTAAAGAGCGGTTTCATGCTGAACGGATGCCTGAGCTAGACTTTGGTGAACTAAAGTTGAACCTATTAGGAGGAACAATTGGTCTAACTGACTTAGCGTACCATAGCGGGCTACCTATTACTAATGATTTGAATGGCCCTTATACCAACTACCGCATTTATGTACCTACATTCAACGTAAGCGGATTACATCTTTGGGAAGTGTACCGTGGTAAACAAATTCAATTAGAAGAAATCTATTTAGAATCGCCGGAGGTGTTTGTTGTGCAGATTGTAGACACTTTGCCAACGAAAGATGTTTCAGAAGATGAACAATTGCTGCAAATCATCAAAGAGCAGGAAAGCCAGGTGTATAATAT
>NZ_JBARYM010000200.1:0-8337 GCF_049647865.1 Tunicatimonas sp.
CCCCCACTGTTGGGAACTGCAAGATCGCTGTTTTCGGAAGAATAATGCTTCCAGCTTATTTTAGGGGAAGCGTTATCGTTACGCCAGAGGTGAAGGTACTGGGATTGATCCCAACCTACGCTGACAATATCCAGATCACCGTCGTTATCCAAATCGGCTAGTTGGGTACCTAGGTGACTCTCTTTGCCAGTATCTAACTCGTTTTTAGTAAAATTTCCTTGACCATCGTTGCTCCAGGCTTGCAAAGCTAAGTCAGCACCCTTGTGCTCACTGGTTAGAATATCCACGTCACCATCGTTATCAAGATCACTTACGGCCAGATTATTCATAGAATACTGAGTAACAACCAAATGCCTTGTCCATTTGTCCGCTTCCGAAGATATCGGGTTTTCGTACCAGAATAGATTACCGTCGGCTTCTTTCCCCGGGTAACGTTCTTCAGCAATCACAATATCACCCCGACCATCCCCGTTTAAATCGGCCACTTCTACTCGGTCTACAGCGTGATTACTACGGCCGACAACGTGAGTTTCCCAATTTTCGCTGCCATCGCCAGGATTGGCAAACCACACCACTTCAGTAGGTTCTTCCTTGTTTTTTTCGGAGTAGCGTCCAGCAGCAATATCAATGTCACCATCACCATCTAAGTCGCCCGTTCCAATTCCTTCGTCAGAAGTGTTTTTTCCCACTAGCATCCGAGGCCACTCCCCTTCCGTTGGATTATCGGGTATAGTGAGCGCGTAAATATCACCTGCCCCAGCGATCAATAATTCTGGTTTATCTTTCCCATCTAGTTGAGCCGTGGTGAATCCTTGACTATTAACATGACTAGTGGCAGGCACTTCGGCTACCTTGGTTGCCCGCCAAGAAGTTCCCGCTTTGTCTTCAGCTTCTAACCAATAAACATCAGGCAGAGCCATCCCAATAATATCACCGTACTCATCACCATCTACATCTATCACAAAAATGCCGTCTACATTCATTCCTACGTCCTGCTTTTTCCAGGTGCCACTTAGGTCATTGCCAGGATTGACATACACGTGCCGTCCCGCTAGAATGTCAGGAAGATTATCGTTAGTCACATCACCCATGGCCAATCCGAAGTAACGGAGCCAGTTTGGTTCGGCATAATCCCCCCATTTGTCGCGGGTAGAATCTACCTGAATATAGGTCCAATGTGTGAGAGATTGAGTTGAGAGAGAAGTGAATGTGGTAAGAAAAATGAGTGGGTAGAGCAGATATTTCATTGATAGCGGGTTAGGTTGGCTGGTTAAAATAGTGATTTTTACAAGAATAGTAAACACTAGAATACGCTATGTCAGCAAAAGACTACCGCATAGCCATCAGAAATAAACAAGCGATAGACACACAACTTAAGAAAGGTTAGATTTATCAGATAAAGCGTAAGCTTGATAGGTAACATAAACCACCCCTGCACACATTAGTTAATATTTGATAAAAACCGTCGCCTTCAAACTCTAATAATTACTACTTTTACTAAATATGTACAGCATTCAGTGCCTCAACCGACTACTCTAGCGTAATAAGGTAAAGATGAATAAATGACACGACCTTATTCATAATTTTCACTTTTCCCTTCCTTATTTAGGACAGCAAACTTGAAAGAAGTTGTAGTTAAACCTACCTTTACTCTATGATTGATTTACTCCCTATTCATAACAGCCCGGAAGCCAATATTTCTTACCAGCATATTGGACGAACTGACATTACCCGATTTGAAAAAATGCATGTTGAGGTCTTCTCGGAGTCGGGTTTAGCCTCTATTGCGGTAGCGCGAGAAATTGCTAACCTTATCCGCTATAAAGCAAGCAAGGGTGAAGCTTGTGTTCTAGGATTAGCCACAGGTTCTTCCCCTATTAAGGTATATGAAGAGCTTGTTCGTTTGCACCAGGAGGAAGAGTTAAGCTTTCAGAATGTGGTCACCTTTAATTTGGATGAATATTATCCAATGGCCCAGAATAACGCGCAGAGTTATTGGTCGTTCATGCACGAACATCTATTTGATGATGTAGATATCCCACCAGAAAATATCAATATCCCAGACGGAACCCTTCCCCTTGAGGAAGTATACCCCGCGTGTATGGCGTACGAAGAAAAGATAAGCCAATACGGCGGATTGGACTTTCAGTTATTAGGTATTGGGCGAACGGGGCATATTGGATTCAACGAACCCGGCTCCTCTAACCAATCGCTAACTCGCCTTATTACGCTGGATCACTTAACCCGGGTAGACGCAGCTAGTGATTTTCGAGGTATTGATAAAGTGCCCAAACGGGCAATTACGATGGGCATTAATACTATTAAGAAGGCTCATCGTATTATTTTGTTAGCCTGGGGATATAAAAAAGCAAAAGTTGTTAAGAAGACCGTAGAAGGTAAAGTTTCTTCTGCCATTCCCGCCACGTTTCTTCAGGAACAACCCAATACGACCATACTGCTTGATGAGGAAGCTTCGGCGGAACTCACCCGTTTTAAAACCCCGTGGTTGGTAGGGCCGTGCGAGTGGACAGAACCCCTGAAACGAAAGGCCATTGTATGGCTAAGTCACAACGTAGGTAAGCCGATCTTAAAACTGACCGAGCGTAACTACAATGAAAATGGCATGTCCGATCTGCTGGCCATAGAAGGCTCGGCTTACGCGCTTAACATTAAAATGCACAACACGCTACAACATACTATTACCGGTTGGCCGGGTGGTAAACCGCACGTTGACGACAGTTATCGGCCTGAACGAGCTGAACCCGCTAAAAAGAGAGTGATCTTATTTAGTCCTCATCCTGATGATGATGTGATCTCGATGGGGGGTACATTCTTACGATTAGTTGATCAGGGGCACGAAGTACACGTGGCTTATCAAACATCGGGTAATATTGCTGTAGCCGACCACGATGCCCTCAGGTTCGCTGAATTCACCCACAATTTGAACCAACTTAATAAGGTTTCTACCCAAGAAATTGAAGAAATTGTTACTGAACTGCAACGAGAGGAAGATTCGGAACTTGATAGCCTTAAAGTTCGGTCAATTAAAGGACTTATTCGAAGAGGGGAAGCAATTGCTGGTGCCCGCTACTGCGGACTGCCCGACAATCAGATTCATTTCTTGAATATGCCTTTTTATGAAACTGGACGCTCTAAGAAGAACCCTTTAGGCCCTGAAGATATTCAATTAGTTGAGACGTTAATTAAAGAAGTAAAGCCTCATCAAATTTATGCTGCTGGCGATCTAGCAGACCCACACGGTACTCACAAAGTATGTTTGGACGCTATTTTTAGGGCTATAGATCACCTTAAAGATCAATCTTTTATGAAAGATTGTTGGTTATGGCTTTACCGAGGTGCCTGGCACGAATGGCCTATTCATGAAATTGAGATGGCCGTACCCTTAAGTCCCCAAGAAGTAGAAAAGAAACGTCAGGCAATCTTCTTCCATCAATCACAAAAAGATGGAGTTATGTTTCAGGGTGAGGACAGTCGAGAGTTTTGGCAAAGAGCCGAAGATCGCAATCAGGCCACGGCCACCTTGTATAATCAGTTAGGTTTGACCGAGTACGAGGCTATGGAAGCATTTGTTCGGCACCATTTTTAAGTGGTTGCCGGTTAGGTGAAATAGAAGATGACATAAAGAAGCCCGAATCTAACAGAAACGGGCGTTTTGAAGAGTGGGCCCTGCTGGGCTCGAACCAGCGGCCACCTGATTATGAGTCATAATATTTGTTTATCATTATTACATGCTTTCTTATCTAAATATAGGGAAAATATAGTAAATTTAGCGAAAATAGACGGTTTTAGCTGGTTTTCTTAAACTCCTGCTTATTATTGTTATCATTATTATTATCAAGTTTGTGTGCAAATTGTGTGCGAATTTTCTTAGTTTGCACACAGCATAAAGAACAAAAACATGATAGCTTCTACTACGATTTTCTACGATACTCGTAGACCATTAAAAGATGGCACCTACCCTATTAAAATTAAACTCACCTACCAACGTCAAAGAAAGTACTACCTTACTGGTATCAGTTTATCTAAAGAAGATTACCAGAAGGTTTTCGGAGAACGGCCTCGCAAGCATTTCAAAGACATAAAGCTAGAACTACAGGCTAGAGAACAAAAAGCCGTTGGTATCATCAGAAAATTACCTGTATTTTCATTTGAAGCATTTGAGAAAGAGTATCTGAATCAACTGCCAAAAGGTACTGATGTCTTCTCTGTCTTTGATCAATACATTGCTGATCTTCACAAACAAGGACGAGCCAGTACCGCTATCAGCTATGGTAATGCCTCACAGTCTTTAAGACAGTATTGGGGTAAGAAGAACCTACCCTTTGCTAAAGTTACCGCTGAATGGCTTATGGGCTACGAGCTATATATGGTAGGCAATGGTAAGAGCTTAACGACAGTTGGAATCTATCTCAGATCGTTACGTATCATATTAAATCTTGCAATTGAGGACGGATTAATGCAGAAGGGCTCCTACCCTTTCAGTAAACGTAAATACCAGATACCGGCCGGAAGGAATGTAAAGAAAGCTCTTACACTGGAAGACATTCAGAAAATTTTTGACTACGAACCTCAAACCGAAGCGGAGGCCAAAGCCAGAGATCTTTTTCTTTTTAGCTACTTATGCAATGGCATCAACATGAAAGATATTGCCAGATTGAGGTACCGAAACATTCAAGATGATAAGGTGACATTTGTAAGGGCTAAGACTGAGCGAACCAGCAAGAAGCACTTAAAGCCAATTGTAGCTGTCCTTACTACTGAAGCAAAAGAGATTATTCAGCGATGGGGTAACAAACCAGTAGAAGCCGATAGTTTGATATTTGACATAACTACCGACGAATTAACTCCCCAAAAAGAAGTAGCTCGTATCAAGCAGGGAGTTAAGACAACAAACAAATACCTGAAGCGAATAGCACAAAACATAGGGATAAAAAGCAATATCAGTACTTATACTGCCAGACATTCATTTTCTACCATTTTAAAGCGTTCAGGAGCACCTATTGAATTTATCAGTGAATCATTAGGGCATCATGATTTGAGGACGACAGAAAGTTACTTAGACTCTTTTGAAGATGATGTAAAGAAACAGTATGCAAGTGTTCTTACAAGCTTTAGAAAAAATAATTAGATTACGTTTTAGGTATCAAGCCTACAAAACCCACGAAAGCATAAAGAACAATGAGTTTCCCTTATCACAAATTTTTAGACTTCTGTTATGCAGACGAAGAAAAGACACACAAATATCAGTTACAACTTCACTGTACAAAAGCTGAATGTAAAAACGTAGATATACAACCTCAAATGCTTTCTTCTCCTGTCACAAGTAGGGAAGAAGATGAATCTTTTTCCTTCTGGAATTACCATTTTGCAAAGTTTCACGCCAACAGAGAAAACCCGGCGGAGTTCTTTGAAGCAGTTGAAAGTATTTATGATGGAAGTGGTAGCTTTGAGATGGCTTCTACAAAATGGGAGGGCTATTGCCCAGGAATAGAGTGGGTGAAGAAGAAGAAAAAGAAACTTGCAAAAACAGATGACCAAGCATTATCAGCGTGGGAGCTAGAATATGAAACTGCTTTCTCGGATATAAACAGCTGGGTAGAATGGTATGTGTGTAACCCTGAGCTTTCTGAAAAATATTTTCCGTTGCTTACTAATAAATTGAAAAAGCGGATACGGAAACATCCACCTCATTTTACGGCTAATATTATTCAGCGGCTACCGGAGGACTTTGCTAGGTCGATAGCGCAAATTGAAAAATTGTATGGGACTACAAAATTAAAGAGGATTCAACAACACATTGATTTAATCAAATTGGTTTCAGACCAAGAAAGCTTTTCATCTGAAATAGAAAAGATGGCGATTGAAAGTGTGAAAGACGAATTAACTGAACAGCTAGAATACTGGATCAGGGTAAAAAAGGGATTACAAACTGACAAATATTTATCTTCAGAAAGTGAAATAAACACTTTTGATGATTTATTTATAGATATGGATTTGATAGAACCATGCATCCAAATTCTTAGAGATGTTGATCCACCCTTAATTGGTGAAAAATATAATTTCATAGGGAGACGAAATAGCAAATCTGCTTTGTGTATCTGGATGGAAGAGCTTTACATGAAAGATTTAATAGGTTATGCGAACGACGAGCACAAAGCTAAATTATTAAATCAAAAATTCTCAGGCCTGGAAATGACGAAGGACGGCAGTCTATTCAGAAAAACGAGCAAAACCAACGAAGAGAAATATAAAGACCAAATCAAGGTTCTAATTTCCCGAGTTTCCCAAAATTCCCAAACCGGAAAGTAGGGAAAGCTTTACTATCGTTTCTAACGTGTTTTGCATAAACGAAATTCAATTAGTTATGCAAGAGCACGTATTTATTTCTATTAGTAAAGACGATTTACAGAATCTTATTATTGATTCGGTAAACACCTGTTTAAAGTTTAGCAAGTCCGATGATGGTCTTCGGAACAGAAAAGATTTGATAACTATTGAGGAAGCAGCCAGCTTCTTGAATCTTTCCAAGCCTACCATTTACCGGCTGGTATCCGAAAGGAATATTCCCCATAAAAAAAAAGGAAAAAGGCTATATTTCTCTAAAGAGAAGCTTACCGAATGGGTAGAAGAAGGTGAAGTGCGTACCCAAGCACAAATAAAAAAGGAGGTGAACAATGGCTAATGACTGCATCACCTCCTCGCATAAAGAACAGGGTAAAGATACAACTTTTTCATCAGAATTCTATCAAGTTTCTTTTCAAGAATTAACCTTACAAATCGGAGAAGAAAAGGCACTAGAGAAAGTAAAGATGTATCAATCTTCACCCTATACGGAGGTTGAAGTTGTACAGACTGGGTTATTGTTACGATCCTATCAGAACAGAAATAATTCTTTAGCTGATGTTCCTATCAGTGTATTCTATGATAAGGTAAATGGCAATCAACTTGGAATAAAAAATACCAGAGTAAAAAAGGATTTGCCACTCCTTGATGTAGTCAAACTTATTGAAGCTAATACGTTCAAGAAAAGAACTGCTACACTCAGAAGCATTGATAAAAAAATGTTCTCGGAAGAGAATAAGCTGTACAAGCAATCCTATTTTAGCTATGCCTGCTTTTCGGGTACTTTCTCCTATCGCTCCGATGCAAGCCTGATCCAGCACAGCAAACTTATCTGTATTGATCTGGATAACCTGGCACAGCCTGATCATATTATACGGATAATAGCGGAACAGGCCGACAAAGAATATATTGTATTATGCTTCATTAGCCCCAATGGAGATGGAGTAAAAGTACTATTTTATGCCGATGACCTATGCCCTGATAACCAATACAGCTACTATGGAGCCTTTTCTAGCTACCTAGCCGAGCTTTGCCAAATTCCAGTACAAAGTTATTGATAAAAGCTGTAAAGATGTGTCCAGGGCCTGTTTCCTACCCTATGACCCGAATATTTGGGTGAACGAACTTTTGCCTTACAAAACTTCATATTGACAGGTTATGACAAGTTCATTCCCACCTATTATTGAGCCTCATCACTATCGCATAAAGAACACTGAAAATGAAATTTGATAAAAATAAATATCTGAACGGAAATACTGAGCCGGATAAAGTCAAAAAACGAAATAACGGTATTGCAAACCTTACGATAAAAGATAATACCTATAGTAATAGAGCTTTGCAAACCGCCTATGATAATGTATTACAAGCTCCTGACGGTACCAAACTCGATACTTTACGTAAAGCTGGTACACTTTTAGGAGGCTATGTAGCCGGAGGCATGGTGAGCTATGAAGATGCTGAGTTAACGCTTCAGAATGCCATAGACCAGCGAGATTGCGATAGCTACCCAGATGCTTATAAAACTATTAGTAATTCAGTTAAGCACGGACAAACTAAGCCGATTACTTTGGAGGCACTGGAAGAGGAGCGGGCAGCATTTACGGCATCCAACCAAAAGAGAAAAATAGAAAATGAGAATATCAGTACATGCAACAGTTTTGCAAAGAAAGATGTTGAAGGAAGCCTCTTTCTTATTCAAACGGCTAATAAGTGGATGCAACAAGCTAACTTAAGGCCGGTACCTCAAATGCTTTTTGGGGAGCTGTGGTTTGAAAATGAACTATGTATTCTTTTTGCTGATACCAACTTAGGCAAGTCTATTTTAGCTGTACAGATTGCCAACAGTATCAGTAAAGGCAAACATATTTCCGGATTTAAATTGGAAGCTAATAGTCAGCCCGTTTTATACTTTGACTTTGAGCTATCCGACAAGCAGTTTGAGAATAGATATTCTATCAACTTCCAACAGCACTA
>NZ_JBARYM010000201.1:0-1819 GCF_049647865.1 Tunicatimonas sp.
CCCAGTATTCGGCACCGGCTTGAGCCGCCAGATCGCCTTCGTAGGTAGCATCGATAAAAATCTGACCATTCACCTTTAGCGTGTCGTCATTTGCTAAATCCACAAACGTAGCCGACTGAATTGTAGATAGGCTGTCCGTTAGCGCACTACGGTCTACATCAGCTAACCGCCACTGGGTCTGGGTGGTGATGGAAGGATGCTCATCTACCATCTGATGAAAAATCGCTAGCGTAACGTGCGGCTCCGCGTGGATGCCCCCGTGCGTAGCGGCAAACTGTTCGGAATCTGCCCCGTACTTATCTCGGTAGTAATCTTCTACTCGCTGGGTATAATCCAGAAAAGTACCTCCCAATACTTCGTAGGAGATAAAGTCAGTAAACGAGAGACCGGAGGTCATCAGCCCCCCGATCTGAGCGTACTCTTCGGCCAACAGCACCGAGTGTCCGTACTGAGCTGCGTTAATCGCCGCCGCAATGCCGGAAGGAGTAGCTCCGTAAACCACTACATCGTAGGTGCTTTCCTGACTGTCGCTGACCGGTTGCGCCACGGCAGGCCGGAAACCAAGAAGACATACTAAATAAACACCTACGGAAACGATATACTGACTCATCTATTTAACTATTGCGCCCACACTAATTTAGTAGAAGGTTCCAAGACTGACAAGGGGTTAACATTGGTCGGTATGTTAGGGTTACGAGTTCGCTCCGAGTCAGGGTACGTAAACTGATTGGCCCGGCCTTCGGGGTTCACCGGAGCTAATACTGCGGTACGTCTGGTTTCATTGTAGGCCTCAATAAACTGGAACTGAGTGAAGTAAATAATTTTCTGCAAAATTATATCCTCTAAAGCCAAATTCGCAGTTCCCGGATCTACCGTTGGGTAATCTAAGTACGTAGCAATAGCTTCCTCCGATAGCGCTAAGTCAGGATTAAATAGCGAAGCCTGCTCCAGGGCGACTGTTACTGCTTGGAGGTACGCTTCGTGAGCCGCCGCAGTATTTCCCTGACGAAGGTGAGCTTCGGCGGTAATAAACAGTAGCTCAGTATAGGTGAGCACCGGAAAGGGAGCGTCGAGCTGCTGAAGAAATTTGGGCTTCGAGTAAAAGTTTCCGTTAGGATTTAGAAAGTCTTCCATTAGCTGACCATTCGGTCCGGGAGTACGAACTCCTACCGAATCAGGAACGGTTAACCACAGTTCAGCCCGAGGGTCTTCCTCAATGGTGTTGTTCGGGGTGAACGCCAGCATAGCGGTGAACAGTCCTGAACCAGCAGCCGAGCGAGGTTGAATAAATTCGGGAACCGATAGCGGGTTTCCGTTTTGTTGCACGTTGGTATACAGAGAAAGAACAAAGCTTTCTTCCTGGCTGACAAACGAGTTGCCTACGGCATCTAAACTTCGTTGGGCATTTCCCGCTTCTACGTTGATTAGTTTCATGTACAATCGGGCTTTTAGTCCGTAGGCCGTTTTCGCCCATAGAGCCAAATCACCACTGTATACTACGTCATCATCGCCGGGAGCAATCTCGCTAGCGTTGCGATTCAGGTAGTCAATAGATTCATCCAGAATAGCGTGAATATCGTCGTACAATGATGCGTGATCATCAAATATAGGGGATCGTACGTCGGTGGTCAGAGCCTCGTTAAAAGGAACATCTCCGTATAGGTCTAGCATATTAGTCCACGTAAATGCTTGAATGACTCCGGCAATACCCGCGTAGCCCCAGGCTTCTTCCGCAATGGCTTGCTCCTGCATAATAGCCAAATCATTTAACAGGGAGTAGCCTTCTTCCCAGGCTTCAGTATTGAATAGATTGAACGCA
>NZ_JBARYM010000202.1:0-11628 GCF_049647865.1 Tunicatimonas sp.
GTTCAGATGCTCAACATTACTCCGGATGAAGTGATTGGTTACACTGTGCTGGACACCATTAGCCAAGAAAGTGGCCGAGTTATTGGCGTAGTGGAAGATTTTCACTTCGAGTCAATTCATACCAGTATAAAGCCAACGGTAATTCAGGGAAAGCCGCAGCAGAGCTTAGGAGTACACGTGAAAATACCTTCAGATAAGATACCGGAAAAGCTGGCAGCAATAGAAAAAACCTGGAAAGAGGTCATGCCGGGGTCGGCGTTTAAATATCGCTTTATGAGTGATAAACTGGAAAATATGTACGCTTCCGAGATCAGAATAGCGGGTTTAATCCGGGTCTTCTCGGTATTGGCCGTGCTGATTGCCTGTTTGGGGCTGTACGGTCTGGCTTCCTACACCGCCGAACAGAAAACTAAGGAAATTGGAGTGCGTAAAGTGTTGGGAGCAACCGTACCCCAAATCTTGCTGATGCTAATCGGTAAATTTATGCTAATGGTATTGATTGCCTGCGTAATTGCGCTACCGGTAGGATACTTTTTGATGCAGAGCTGGCTTCAGAACTTTGTTTATCAGGCCGAGATTGGTTGGACTATTTTTGGTATATCCACTCTAATTATTGTAGTAATTGCCCTTGCTACCGTAGCCTACGAAAGTATTAAGGCATCAACCATAAATCCAACGAAGGCAATTCGTTACGAATAGTGAAGGTAACTTAACTATGCCATACCGAATGATTGTCTCATCAACAAGCGGACTTTATGACCCGTATACTTTTGGTGTGCATTGCTTAGTGGAAGCTGGTAATCAGCCAAGTTGCTTCGGCGAGCTGATTCGCTTCGGAATGAATAAAAAAAGGGTTAAGGAATAGTAGTAAAAACTTCTTGTTACTTTTTCCTTTCACTATCTGTTCTTAACCGCCATATTCTCGTATCAACGTAAGGCGCAAAATCATTAAATGCCCCTTAAGGTATTCTATTAAACTGGCGAAATAATCTAACTAGATTAGTAAACCCTGCAGCATACTATTGTACTATCTTTTCTAATTAAGTATTCTGGTCTCAAAGTGGTATTGGGTCAAACTATTTATGCTTCCTTTAACAAGATGCTTACATTGTTATTGTCTATTTATTAGCTAACTTCTAAGCAATATGGAGAAAACATCAGATGAACCTTCAGTAGATCTATTTTATCCTGCTTCGCTTCCAGTGTTTCTAATAGGAACTTCGGGTAAGGGCGGCGTTAATGCTTTACAGTTTCTAGCTAAGCACATTCCGGCAAACTTTCCTGCCCCTTTCTTCTTTCTACTACATCGTCTACGGGAAAGTCCGGTTTCTAAACATCATTTGCTTGATGCATTAAAACATAAAAGTAATTTAAATATAAAGGTAGCCAAGACCGGAGAAAAGGTTAAGATGAGTACAATATATCTTCCGGCTCAAGGATATCATTTAACCATAAAGAACAACACTATTATTAATACCGAAGAACCTTCGGGTGGACATTGGCGGCCTAGTATAGATGCCTTATTTAAGAGTGCTGCTTTAGAGTATAAAGATAGGGCGGTATCAGTACTGCTTAGTGGAGGATTAAAAGACGGAGTAGATGGTTTAATAGAAACAACTTATCAAGGTGGTATCACTATAGCACAGTCGCCAGAAGATGCCTATAATCCGACTTTACCGCTAAATGCTTTGCTTGGCGATCACCCTAAGTATGTATTACCCCTGCACGATATGCCGGCACTATTTTGCGAGTTAGCCGGCTACGGATGCCAATTGGAGCAAAAGAATATAGCGCAGAAAGCAGCTATTGCGGCGGCTATGAAGAAAAAAGAAGTTAAGAAGTAAGGCGTTAAGTATAGTTTGTCTTTACACTATTAAGTGTGGTTCTTAGCCCTACGCAATCTCGTTGTCTATCATTCTATTCCCAATTTCTTGATTACGAATGAAGCTGTAAGTCCGTGCAGTAGAATAGAGATAAGTACGACAAAGGCCGTTAATGACCATACTTCTTTCTGATACGCGAAATTAGCTTCACTTAGCGCAAACGATAAATAAAAAAACGAACCAATCCCTTTAATGCCAAAAAAGCTAATAGTCCACTTTTTAGCGGCTGGTATTTCTGTTCCCAACAATCCAATCCAACCGGCCAATGGTCGTATTATCAATACAAAGGCTAGCCCTATTATAGCTATAGGCCAAGTTAGGTAGTCTAAAACCCCCTCTACCAGACTACCTCCAAATAGCATTAAAAGCACAGCCAACAAAATTCGCTCAATCTGATCAGTAAAGGCATGTAGCTTCTGGTGGTATTCGTGTTCCATTTCATAATTGCGGATAGTTACTGCTGCCACAAATACTGCAATAAAGCCGTACCCTTGGGCTAACTCAGTGATGCCATAAGTAAACAAGGTAACAGATAAGGCGACGAGTCCGTCACGCACGTGTAACATCTGGTATTTTTCAGGCAGGTGAAAGAAAAGATAAGTGACTCCTCTCCCCATAATAAGGCCAATGGCAATTCCGGCAACTATTTTATACAATAAGTACTTTCCCAACCATTCTCCCAGCCAGGGTTCACCCGCGGTTGCCCCCGCAACGAGTACCGCCATCCAGGTAAATGGAAAGGCCATACCATCATTCAATCCTGCTTCGGCAGTAAGCGAGAACCGGACACTATCGTTCTTTCCTTCATTAGGTGGCCCTACCTGCACATCTGCTGCCAGTACCGGATCAGTAGGAGCCAGCACGGCCCCCAGCAGAATAGCCGATGCCCAATCAAAGCCTAGTATTACGAGTCCGAGAGCTAGCAGACTTATAATACATAGTAACATAGTAATACTCACTAAGCGAAAGGGGACACGCCAGCGGCGTAGTGAGAATGGATGATCAATTTTTAAGCCTGTACCCATTAAGGCAACAATCACTACCAATTCGGTCAAATGCAAAGTTTCAGTATTCATCTGAAAAGGATTTGGCCAGGGAAGTTCGTCAAATGAAAGGTACAGAATAACCCCTAATGCTAAATAGACGATGGAATAAGATACGCGAATTTTTCGGGTTAATGTAGGAATCCAGGTCATGCCGAGTGCCGCCGCTCCCATTACCGTTAGAACTAAAAAATAATTCTTCATACTAGAAATAAAGGGGATAAAAAAAATATACTTACAAAGCTAAACTACTCGCGTACACTAGGAATGTTTTACGAAAATCAACTTTTACCGAATACCTACTGGAATATGGTATTTTCTATTTAATAACCCGCTAAACTACAGAACGAACCAAGGTAGCTAGTTGACGAGCTACTAAACGGCTCTTGCCTACACTGATTATTTATTACCTGATTTGCATTGAAAGCAAGGATAAATAATAGCCACTCCCAGATTGGCATCTTGATGATTAAAAACTGTATCCACTCGAACAACTACCCTAATTAAGCTACATCTTGTAATGTAACCTCATCGGCTGAGTCAGAAGTCCAGGCAATATCGTAGGATAAGGCATCTGCCAGTGGTAAATGATGAAGAACGCTATTGCGGCAAAATTCTAATAGGGTAAGGTTTTGACCTAGCATAGGTAGCGGATCATCCCACTTAAATATCACATCTTTTGCTTTGAACAAATCCTGGAACCATTGCCTAACCTGCCCATCGCGGATAGATAGAGCTAGATTATAGGTTAGAAATGTAAGAAGGTTCACTCGGGGCTCATTACTATTGGGTCTTATCGTCTCGGTATTGGTACCCAGAAAACTACGAAGCAGATGATCTTTTTTATCAAATAGATGTACTCCGTTTACAGTGCGGGGATTACACTCAATTACGTAAATCTTGCCCGAAAGTGTCTGAATAAAGTCAAAGCCAATTTGGCCGTGGTACTGATGCTTCCGACAAAATTCCCGGACAAACTGCTCTATAGATGGATGGCGAATAGCGCGGTAATATATTCCTGAACCCTGACCTAACTTATACGGATGTTCATAAGCGGTATGAGCCGCAACTTCACCATTTACCACTATGCTATAACTACAAATCTCTTGGCCTTCTACGTAGGCTTGAGCAACCCAGGGGTAATGCGCTTGCTTAGATAGCTGCTTTAGCTGATAGAAACTAGGGCAAATAAGCGTATGCGTTGCAAACCGAGAATAAGCAGGTTTAAAAACGTAGTCGCTACTGGTTTCAGAAAACCGTTTTATATCTTTGGGAGAATTAATTAACTGGGTAGGTGGGATAGTAATATCAAAGTCTTTTACTGCTTCGGCAAAGCGGAACTTGTGGTGAAAGCTGATTAGCTTATCAAAGTCATCTACGAACATCGTACAAAGATTTTCTAACTGAGAGCGGTACTGGGCTATGAAAAAGGTTTCTTCGTAAGAAGGAATCACCAAATCAATTTGGTGCTGTTTGATAGCATCTTTCAAATATTTAATATAGGCGGCTGGGTTCTGAGCAACTGGAGGTGTTTGTAAGTAGCCTTCAATATGACGGGAATAGCGGCCTACTGGAAAAGCTAGACTATCCGCTAACCAGATTTTTGACTGAGAAGATTTAAGCAACCTAACTAATTCTAACGCTGAAGGATTTCGCCCACCGGTAATAAGAACTCGCAACATATAAAAACACTTTACTACAAAAGTCTGCTATTCAGCCAATGTTTGCCGTATTCAATCTTAATTTAGTGATCACCAATGCTTTAGTAAATAATGCCGATTACAACTAAGTAAGTAGATACAGTACTGTTGTGTACTAATACTTAACTGTTTAAGTATTCATTATCAAATTTTTTTGGCGGCAAACAGAGCGTGAGCAGAAAGGTTGATTCTTTGAATTTTTTATCTTTCTGACCTAAATCCATTGCCTTGCTCAATAACCTACCTGACCCTCACTCTAATCTACAAGCTTCAGTAATTGTACCGGCTAAAAATGAAGAAGTTAGTATTGAGTTGGTGCTAGAGGCGTTATGCCACCAGTATAATGAGGAAGGCAAAGCGCTTGATTATTCAATCTACGAAGTTATTTTATTCGTAAATAATTGTACTGATCGTACTGCTGAAGTAGCTCAACGATTTGCCGGTAGGAATCCTAAATTGGCACTATACATATACGAAGCCCACGTACCACCTCACCAGGCAAATATTGGTTTTATTCGCCGTACTCTGATGGATAAAGCGTACAATCGCTTAATGAGTATCGGAAGGTACCGAGGTGTAATTATTTCTACCGACGGTGATACCATTGTGAGCTCTACCTGGTTGCATCATACACTACAGGCGGTTAGAATGGGGGCCGATGCGGTGGGCGGACGTATTCTTACTCAAGCGCAGGAGGGATGCGATTATCGCCTTTTTTATCTTCAAGATGTTTGCTACCGCTTTTTGCAAGCAGAACTGGAATCTACAATTGATCCGAACACCGATGACTCTTGGCCCCGGCACTTTCAAAATTTTGGCCCTAGTTTGGCAGTAACTGCCGAGATGTATGATCGAGCCGGGCGACTGCCAATAGTACCGTGTTTGGAAGACGTTTACTTTTACGAAGCTTTGCAACGCTGCGATGCTCGTATTCGTCACTGTCCGAAGGTGCAGGTAACTACATCTACTCGGCTGGAGGGGAGAGTAGATTTTGGCTTCTCTAAGCAATTACAAACATGGGAAGAAATGCACCAAAAGCAAATTCCGCTTGAAGTGCGAAGTGCCGAAGAATGGCAATGCAGATTTCAGCTACAGAAAGCGTTGCGCTTAGCCTGGCGTACTAAATCAAGTCATTTACTGGAAAGTATAGGAAAGCAGTACAACCTTCCGCTTGGTCAATTCTACTACGCTATGCTACTGAGCCAATTCTTTGGAGAATTTTGGTATGCCGTAATACGGTCGTCTATGGTAGAGTCATATCTTCAGCAAATGTACCCTGAGGTGCCTATAGCGGAGGCTATTAATCAATTACGTTTATTGATACGTAATAACCAGAACACTGCTCCTACTTTGGAACAGCCTCCCATAGGTCGAGTCGGTATTTTTCAGCCCGATGATGATACAAACGCGTTAGTTGTTTAGTAACCGTAGCGTAACTATCAAACGCATCGTGTACTTCGTCGCCCAACAGTGGATAGTCATTGACTACCGGAGTCCAGTGAACTAACAACAAGTGACCACCGGGTAGTAATGATTTCATAATTTTTTGTTGCGCTTTTTCTAAGTCTGGCTGTGACCAGTAGTAGCCCACTTCAGAAACCACAATGAGATCGAAGCGATCTTCAGGAAACGTACTGGGAATATTCATACACTTAAACTCAACGTGCGAATGACCTTTTAGTCGGTCACGAGCGGCGGTTAGAGGTAGTTCGCTAACATCAACCGATAGCAGCTTATGGCAACGGGAAGCTAACCGTTGGGTAAGTACCCCGATTGAGCAACCAATTTCAAAGGCATTGTCGTACAGCGCACGAGGAAGAGCGTTCACTGTTTTAGAGTATTTTTCTCGTTCGTAGTCACTCTGCTCAAAATTCCAAGGATCTTTATTTTCCTGATAGAGTTTATCAAAATACTGGGCTGATAATGTCATGTTAGTTCGGTTCAATGTAAACTTCGTACGGTTGAATGAAATGCGCGAGAACAGTGGGGGTAAGAATAAACCCTTCGGGATCATCATCAATTAAGCGCGTCGTTTGGGAGATATGGGCCGCAATAGCTGCCGTTTTCTGCGCCAATGTTGCCTGAATATCCAATTGCCAAATTGTGCCCTCTTCAGGATGAGGCAAATCGCCGGTTTTAGCTAGCTCCCACACCCAAATAGGGTATTCTCGCCACTGTATATTCAGTTGGCTGGTTTGCACTGCCTGGTCACATAACTCCCAGGCAGCCCGATGATCACAGTGGGGGTCCCGTCGCCAGGGTACCAGTATCGTCTGAGGCTGTATAGTATTCAGGTAATCGCTAATGCGAGAAGCTTCATTGATGAACTCTTCGTCATTTCTACGAGGAACCTTTGTATCGGGTAGCCGAAGAAAGGTAGCACAATCAGCATGTACCCCCAAGTGATTCAGTGCTTGTAAAGCTTCCTGTTCCCGTATGGCCCGCCGGGTATCAGCCGGATACTTTTTAGAACGCGGGTGCGACATAGTACCATCACTGACGAACAGTACGTGCACAGGTAGATTATAAAGTCGAAGAGCCGCAATAGCTCCTCCGCAGCCCAATGATTCATCATCAGCATGGGGTGCCACTACCACTGTTGATCCCCACTGGGCTATTGAGTCTGACGGGCGTACTGGAGATTCTGTAAAAAGTTTATTAGGCTGTACGCTACCAGAGATCATGGGCGGGTGATTTTTGGGTGCCAACATAGGCTCCAACTTGGGCTAGTGCCTGATCGGGAGCTGGCTGCCGTAAATAGGTTGTCAGATCAGCGTGTAAGCGAGCAAACGGTTCTGGATAAAGTAGCCCTCTAGCTCCCACACAGCGTTCAGATAGCCGTAGCGTATCTAAGCAAATTTTCTCAATGGCAGTACGTACCATATTAGCGTATTGAATGGTTACGTCGCTAGGTAAGTTGCCATCAGTTCGCTCGCCCGCACTATTAATCCATAGATTGCCTGATTCGATTAACGCGGCCATTTCCCCTAAGCGCATTTGTTGATAAGGGTCATTGGTACGCATAAGCTTCTGTAGATAGTTTCGGGTAGCATCAAATATAGCTTCGGCACCGCCCAGGTGTACAGCGGCAAAGCGGATAGCACCCCCACTAAAATGAGGCTGCTGATGATAATCGTCTGGATTCCCTAACAAGTCCTGATCAGTTAGAACTACCTGGCTAAAATCAATTTTATGGCTAACACTAGCCTTCATGCCCAAAGGTTTCCAGAACGAATCATCCACTGGTAAATGCTCCTGCTCATCTAGTGGAACCACCACCATTTGCCAACCCAAATCTTCGCCCCGTTCACTCAGTAGTTTACCAGTTATAATAGGGCGAGTAACCCACTGAGCCCCGGAACAAAAAGTTTTGCAACCCTGTAATTGGTATTTTCCATCTCCCAAATCTTGAATGGTGATGCCATCGTTCATCTGCGTATTCCATACCCCAAATAAGTGCTGAGATAGCTGTACATTCTGGTACCAGTACTGCTGTTGGGCGGTAGTTCCAAACAAATGAATTAGATACAACGCATTGATATGACCCTCGTAAATGCGCCCTACCGACAGATTACCCTTACCTACCAGCTTTAGTAGATTGAGCAGTTCTCTAGTAGTAGGAGTTGCAAAATCCAAAGGTTGGTCCGGTAGTGTTATTTGTAGCAGATCGGCTTCTCGTAACTCATGAAACTCCTGAAAGGGAAAATCGTCATCAGCACCATACTGCTGTTGCTCCCGAATTGTAGCCAATTGCTCCGAAACATGAGCTGCATTGGTAAGTACCTCTCTTTGGTAGTTTTTATTAGCGGATATTATGGATTCCATAGGTCTGTTTAAGTTATTGCGTAATAACTATGCTACTGAGCGGTTTTGGTGACTATCGCGCGTAACCGAATACTGCTGACCGACCATAATTTTGTAATTTTGACGAGATAAGTTGATAGAATCGTATTCTAACTCAATTTGCAGTCGGGCTATTAGGTAGCATACCGTTGATTCGGCCCCTTGGTTCTGGTTAACATACTGTTCCTCTAAGCCATCAAAACAACCTCCGGTAGCAGGATTATAAATAATCTGTTTCAAGTGATTATTACCTAAGTACCAATGAAATGCTGCGTGTAGCTTATCTTGATAAGACTTTCGGCGGGAAACCCGGTGAAATAGTGATAGCGCGGTGATGGTGTAGCAAACATCAATAGGTTGCTCGCCCCCGTTTTTACATTCTTCGCCTTTCATAAGCCACCCATTGTTCGAGATAACTTTTATCTGATCCTCTTGAATAAATAAGCAGCGGAGCAGAAAATCGAACGAGCGATAAGCCACTTGGCGGTACTCTTCTCTTCCAGTGGCTAAAAAGGCTAGCAGCATACTTTCGGACAACACGCTGTTGGCGTAGGTCAAGTATTCTTCAAACCACAGCCAATCTTCGGTAGCTACTCCGTTAAATTTATCCAGTAAGCCCAATGCTAAATGATCAATCACTTCCAGTACAGTAGCATCAGGTTGTATTCGGTAGTAGGCCGATAGTCCTTTAATAGCAAAAGCCCGGGCCCGGGGGGAGTCCACCTTACGAGCTACCTCTAGGGAGCGTACCAGTGCCAAACTAGCTTTCGTGACCAAGTCCGCGGGAAGCACATTCTGATAGTAAACCACCGTACCCAGACTCCATACCGCCCGCATGGTGGCATCTTCTAGGTTTACATCCAGATTCTGAGCAGTGAAACTGCCGTTTTCATCCACGTAATTGAGAAAGGTCCCGTCCTTCTGCTGGCAACTAATAATAAAATCTAAGTAGGTTTCTAATAGGTTAATCGTTTTAGCTTCACGAAAGGCATGGTAGTGCATACACATAGCAATTAAAGCACGAGCGTTATCATCCAGCGTATACCCAGACTTTACATCAGGCTGATCAAATTGGGTAAACTGAATCATTCCCTTGTTCGTGGTTAAGCGACGAATATGCTGAAGGGTAACCGGGGGAAGGTTGTAGTGCAATACTTCGTCGGGATTAGCTGCTTGATGAAAAAGTTGAGCATAACGAACAGCTACATTGGGCCACACTGCTTCTCGAGTAGCGTAGTGCGCGTTTCGGCTCATATGCTTTTGTAGTGCCGAATCGGATAGTATTCGGATAGTAGCTTCGGCGATTTCATTCGGGTCATCAAAGCTCTTTAGCAGTGCCCCCGTATCGGGAGTTAGTACTTCCTGCGCGTGGGCCATGGGAGTAGAAACTACCGGGCAGCCACAACTCATGGCATAAGTGAACGTACCACTTACGGCTTGGTTAGGATCCTTAGACATAAATAGGTACACATCCGTCAGACTAAGGTAGTCTAATAGCTTATCCAAACTGAGGTACTGATTGACAAAGCGAACATTATCTTCTAGTCCTAAAGATTTCACCTTGCCTTCTAGTTTTTTCCGGTAAACTTCACCCTCTTGTTCAACCACTACTGGATGCGTTTTACCTAGCACCAGATAACAGACATTGGGTGCCTCCTCTTTAATAATTGCCAATGCTTCCAGCGCACTTTCAATTCCTTTATTAGCGCTCAGCAGGCCAAAGGTGCTTAGTACTTTCTTTCCCTCTAATGCGTACTTTTCCTTTAATTGTTCGGGGTTAAGTTGTTGACGCAAATGGATTCCGTGCGGAATTAAGCTCATTTTTTTATTTGATACGCCATATTCACTTTGAAGAATTGTGGCTGAACGCTGAGTCATGACCACTACCTGTTGTACATGCTGGGAAATATCACGTACCAGTCGCTTAAGTTTTCGCGGGGGCTGAGGTAGTACGGTATGCATAGTAAGGATCACCGGCTTTTTTACCGACAGCAAGAAGGCCATTACATTATCGCCCCGGTCGCCGCCAAATAGTCCAAACTCATGCTGTAGGCATACCACCTGAATACCAGCGTCAGCGTTTACTTCTTTGGCTAATTTAGCGCACTCAGCTACGCTTTCAGTATTCAAAGTAGCTACTACTTCATTGGGGTAAGTCCGCTGGTGCTTTTGGCCTTCCTCCAAAGCGCAAACCTGAAAATTATAAGCGTCGCCAAACTGAGCACTAAGAGCCTGGATCATATCTTGGGTAAAAGTGGCAATGCCGCATTCACGGGAAGGATAAGAAGAAAGAAATAATACGGTAGATGAAGTTGGGTAGGACATAGTAAAAAGTGTTGATATTGTAAAAAATCTGCTAAGGGTTAGGAGTTAAGTAGTGTGCCAATAAGTTCGCTAAAGCTGCACGAAGCTACCGCAATATGGCTATCGCTGGCCCCGTAGTAGATGTATAGGGTGTCATCCTGTTGAGCGGTACCCGTGGGGAAAACAACATTATTAACATAGCCTACTTGTTCATACTCTTGGTTAGGTGAAATTAGTGGCACATTAAATTGCTTGATGATTTTTGTAGGATCGTCTAAGTCTAACAGAGCTGCCGCTGCGTGGTAAATATTACCGTAGTGCTGCTTCTCTACGCCGTGGTAGATCATTAGCCAGCCTTCAGGAGTCTCAATAGGAACACAGCCCCCGCCGATGTGAGAGCTTTCAAATTCAAACTGAGGATCAAGAATAATTTGTCGATCGAAGTGCCCAAAGTAATCAGCCCAAAATTCTGGGTTTAAATCTTCTATCTGATCATACATTACCAGCTGTATGCCCGGCCATATGCGGTGCATAAAAGCCAATTTGCCGTTGATGCGCCGGGGAAAGAATATAATGTCTTTATCCCAAACCAGTACCTGTTCCGGAATGGGTTCCCGCTTATGCAGCATCTCTATATGGGAATAGTACTTGTTGTTCACCTTCCCTTTTAGAGGCTCTAAGTGGAGTTCCATATCCAGTAAGCTGATATTTGGAGTAATAATACCCTGCCGCTCAAACTTAAACCCATCGGTTGATGTAGCTAATGCTCCCAAAGCATTAAAGCCATCGTAAGCCGTGTAGGTCATATAATAAACTCCATCGATAACGGCCACTCGGGGGTCTTCTACCCCGTGC
>NZ_JBARYM010000203.1:0-6512 GCF_049647865.1 Tunicatimonas sp.
ATCCGGGACGAACAGTGTCATGGTTTCCGCCATCGTTAGGCTATAGCTGAACACATAATCTCGATCCAGTCCTTCTCCAGCGCTATCATCTGTCTGAGTTAAAGCCGAAGGCCCCCGGGTAGAGTACTGGCCATACTGATACGTATTCCAGATACGTCCTAAATTGGTGCCAACCGCTAGAAGGGCAGCGACTACTAAAATGCCGGAGCGAATCAGAAAGGGCTTGATCTCCTTTTGGCGTATAGCTTGTACTAGCATAGCGATACCGTAAAAGATGACCAGTAGCAGCAGGTAGTAAGTAATTTGTAGGTGATTGCTGTCAATTTCCAGAGCCAATGCTAACGCCGTGAGAGCAAATCCGCCTAATAATTTACCTCGGTAGGTCAAGTGAATACCGCCGAGCACTAACGGCATGTAGGCAATGGCTTCTATTTTCCAAATATGCCCGGCTTCTAGGCTGACAATATTAAACGTTCCCAGTCCGTAGGCCACGGCTCCGGCTAAAGCTAGATAGGGACGAACACCAAAAATAATGAGAAGAATATAGAAACTTAAAGAGCACTTCAAAATTACTTCAGCCTGTCGAGGAAAGCCTAGCGAATAGACATCCTGAAAGAAATTGATGATTCCTTCTCCCTCATATTTAATGTTAATCAAATACGCCGGCATGCCTCCGAACATAGAATTAGTCCAAAGAGCCTCTTCGCCGGTTTTGTCCCGATACTCTACAATCTCTTGTCCGGAAGAAATACCCTGTAGTACATCATTTTGCTCAATAACCTTGTTTCCAAAAAACATAGGGCTAAAGAACAGAATGGTAATAATTGCCAGGACAGTAATTGATAGTATGTGCGGGAGAACCTGCTCTTTGAAATTTAGTTTAGACATAGATGGAGGTATCAATATTGGCGATAAAATTACAACTCGCTACGAATAATTTCTGCAATCTTAGTTAAAACTTTATTTGAGGTAGTAATTACAAGGCCAAATCTCTTACCTGCAAGCGAGAATATAAAATTTACTAAGAAGTAATAGTATATTGCAGATATACTAAACAAGTGGTTATTGTCGCGACTTACATTAGCGTATTGGCTGATATGTCAAATCTATGATTCAATTCTACTCATTTTTTCAACTAATATTTAGGTATATTATTTTCTCTCAACGAGGTCTTTCCCCTTTTTATTCAATTACTTTTTCTATAATCCTAACGGTCATCAGTTTCTCTGGGTATTCTCAAAGCTATCCGCCCAAACGAGAATTCCGAGGAGTGTGGGTGGCCACAGTTGATAATATTGACTGGCCATCTTCCAGCAGCCTAACAACGGTAGAGCAACAACGGGAATTTGCCGATTTGGTCGCTTTTCATAAGGCGAATGGTATGAACGCACTGATTGTGCAGGTGCGTCCCAGTGCCGATGCTCTTTACCAGTCGAACTACGAGCCTTGGTCACGTTGGCTCACGGGGGTAGAGGGAAGAAGCCCCAATCCTATCTACGACCCTCTGGAATTCATGATTGGGGAATGCCGTAGACAGCAAATGGAGTTTCATGCTTGGGTCAATCCGTTCCGAGCCATTTTTAATTATCAGCAAGGCGATATTAGCGATCAGCATATTTTCTTCGATCATCCTGAATGGGTAGTACCTTACGGAAAACATAGTTACCTCGATCCAGGATTGCCCGAAGTGCGGCAGTACGTGTTGAACGTTGTTATGGATATTGTAAATCGCTATAATATTGATGGGCTGCATTTTGACGATTATTTCTATCCGTATCGCATCGACAGCCTATCGTTTTCCGATAATATCAGCTTCACTCGTTATGGCGAAGAGTTTGATACAATCGCGGATTGGCGGAGGGACAATGTAAATCAGTTTATACAATCGGTTCACGATAGCATTGAAGCGGTAAAACCTGAAGTGCGTTTCGGCATTAGCCCCTTTGGAGTGTGGCGAAACGCTGACGCTGATCCTTTGGGTTCTGATAGTCAGGCACGACAAACCAGCTACGATGATCTTTACGCTGATGTAATTACTTGGTTAAAAAACGGGTGGATTGATTACGTAGCTCCTCAACTGTACTTTAGTATTGGCTTTGAATTAGCTGATTATCAGAAGTTGCTTGATTGGTGGGTGAAGAATACGTACGGACGCCAGCTTTATATTGGCCAAGCCGCCTATAAAATCGGTCGTCCCGCAGACTCTCTTTGGAACGACCCTTACCAAATAATTGATCAAATCTCCTTAAACCGGAAAAGCTTTCAGGTAGATGGCAGTATTTTTTTTAGTGCTCGCTCCTTCATAGATAATCCTTTGGGAATTAATGATCGCTTACAAAGTGGAAGTTTTAAATATCCAGCACTAATACCTTCTATGCCCTGGCATCAGGAAGAGATACCTTCTCCACCGCAAGGTATTCTTATTGCTCGCAATAAGTCAGAAGTGCTGTTGCAATGGCAACCGAGTATTCACCAGAAAGATAATTGTTATTACGTGATTTATGGGGTTGAAGGAGACGAGCCGCCCAATATCAGCGATCCAACCACTATGATTGCTAAAAGCTATTATCCGCAATTGACCTTTAGCGAAGAGGAGCGAAACGGTATATTCAGAAAGAAGCACACCTTTGTAATTACTTCAGTCAATCAGAATCATGACGAAAGCGCAATGAGTTCCCCGGTTCATATTAGACTATTCTGATAGTGTTCTGGTTACTCTAAGTGTTATTTGGTATTTTTACTACTCATTTAACAACCTAATCAGTATGAAAAGAAGAGACTTTATGAAATCTAGTGCCCTGGCTACCGGGGCGGGTGCTTTGTCGGCCAGTGCTTTTGCTAAGACTGCTCTGCCACCCGAAAAACGATCATTTCAAATGAAATATGCTCCCCACTTCGGGATGTTCAAGAACCATGCAGGTGAGGATGTTATAGACCAACTTAATTTTATGGCGGATGTTGGTTTTACTGCCTTAGAAGATAATGGTATGATGAAGCGTACCGAAGAAATGCAGGAAAAAATTGGTCAGACACTCAGCGACCGTAATATGGAAATGGGTGTATTTGTTATTGATAAAGGCGGTAACGGAGCAAACACCTTGGCTGCTGGTAAGCAAGAATATATTGATATCTTTTTAGATGGATGCCGAAGAGCAGTAGATGTTGCTAAGCGCTGCAACGCTACCTGGATGACCGTAGTACCAGGTGATTATCAGCGAGATATTCCAATCGGTATTCAAACGGCAAACGTTATTGAGGCTCTCCGCCAAGCGGCAGATATTTTTGAACCCCACGGCTTAGTAATGGTGCTAGAACCGCTAAGCGATACTCCTAATTTATTTCTACGGTATTCCGATCAAACATATTTGATCTGTAAAGGAGTAAACAGTCCAGCATGTAAGATTCTATTTGATGCGTATCATATGCAGAAAAATGAGGGGCATATGATTCGTAATATTGACCTTACCTGGGATGAGATTGCGTACTTTCAGATTGGTGACAATCCGGGAAGAAAAGAACCGACTACCGGAGAAATCAACTATAAGAATGTTTTTAAGTTTATTCACGAAAAGGGGTATCGTGGTATAATGGGTATGGAGCACGGAAATTCTATGCCGGGTAAAGAAGGAGAGATTAAGCTTATTGAAGCATATGCTCAGGTAGATAATTTTGAAATATAAAAAAAGCTGTACCTGAAGTACAGCTCTTGCAGATTATCTTTAGCGAGGAATCAGTACTAGTTCGGTACTGGAGCGCAACAGTTTGTACTGGTGTGTTCCTTCACCACTAGTAAGTGAAAATTCTTTACTAGCTTCATCTTCCTGAAATTGGCCTTGCTGAAGAACTTGGATTTCACTACCAGCCCGTTGATAAGCGATTTCGTAGTCAACTGGTTCGGAACCTTCCAAATACCAAACACTAACTAAATAAGAAGTATTTTGGTCGACGTTGCCAATTACTACTTTCTCGAGTCCATTGGTATTATCGCTTATTAATACACCATTGTTCGGAAGTTCTACAACAAGGTCTATGTTGGCGGAGATGCTTTGATCCCAGCGTAAATTCAGCTCGTACTCATTTTCTTCAATTCGGTGCTGATAAATACGTTCGTTAGCAATACTACTAAGCTGAGCATTGCCTTCTAAAATATCCGTCAAAGTGATTGATATGGACTCGGGCTCACTCTCAAAATCAAAGTCTTCCAGTAGCTCAAAATCAATAAAGGCCTCAGTTTCTCCTGGTGAAATTAATAATGGTGATTCGGTTAATAACCGAACGTCTCCCCGTTGATTATTATCGGCAAAAGTAATATTTCCATTTACCACGAAATTAATCAAGGTGTTGCCTTCTTGGGGTTTATCCAAATATACACGTACTTGTTGGAAGCCACTTCCTTCTAAACTGCTTGCTTCTGTTATTGAAAACTTCGCTACTGATGCTGGCAAACCAAAATTATTGGTATCTACATCATCTTGGCAAGAGAATAATGTGCTTCCAACGATAGATACGTAAATTAAATGTCTCATAATATGAATAAAATTTAAACAAATATATTCATAATTTTTATTAGAATTGTTATAACGTAAGTTAACAAGTGATATTCCAAATTTTTTAAAGTGTATTTATAAAATGCTGATTAGCAGTGATGTTTATATCTATTTTATGCTTACCCTAGCAAGTTTAGGAGCAATCGCTTCGCGAAAGATAGATTTCCGGGGGGGAGTGATTGGTGGTATAACCGCATCAATACTATTCACTAGTAACGGCTTATTCGGTATTTTCCTGATTGGTTCTTTTTTCATAATTGGGACTCTGGCGAGTCTCTATAGAATCCACTATAAAGCAGAGTTAAACCTAGCTGAGGCTAATAGCAGTAAACGAGGATGGAAAAATGTGGTATCCAATAGCGGAACTGCCGCCTTAGTCGCGTTGATAAATATATTCTTTCCCAATTTACTTCCCGCTGAATTCTTAGTTGCTGCTTGTTTTGCAACAGCTCTTTCGGATACACTCTCTTCCGAGATGGGCAATGTAACTGGACGATGCTACTTTAGTATTCTCACCTTCGAATCAGGAAAGCGAGGGGTTGATGGAGTAGTTAGTTGGGAAGGTTTTGGCTGGGGACTCGTTGGCAGTGGTATTATTGGGGCAATCTACTGGGGATTCTTTCCTTCTATCTACGATACAGTAGTTATACTGTTAGTAGGATTTATCGGAAATATCTTGGATTCAGTGCTAGGAGCTACCTTACAAAAAAAACGCTATCTAAGTAATCACGGGGTTAATTTTACCAGTACTACGGCAGCTACGGTGATAGCTTTACTAATCAGTTCTTGGTAGGCGGAACATCATGTAACAGCCAAGTAGCTGGGTCAAGTACAATTTTCTCAACGCGAGAGCTAACATTCAGCGTAAACGATTCATCTAGTTCATCTATATACACTGATTTAATTTCGGTAGCTGACCCATCCGTATAATATATTCCAATTTGAAGTGGGAATGCGTATGGCTCAGCAGCCTGCGTTTGCTTTGTCTTAATTTTTAGCTTTTTTCCGGAACTTTGATACTTCCAGTTACTATTCAAAACGGGATAATCAGATCGATACAACCACTGCGAAAAAAATGCTGACAAATTCTCATTTGCTAGTTTGCTGGCTAAAGCAATAAAATTGTCGGTAGAAGCATTCTGGTGTTTGTACTGATTAAAAAATTGCTTTAGAATAGCAAAAAACACTTCATCGCCCACTTTCGCTCGTAGCATATGTAGTACCCAAGCCCCTTTTTGATAGGTGTTAGTATTAAGTAGCTGAAAGAGATTCGATTCATCAGTATCAACTACTTTGGCGTTAGGCGACTTAAGATGAAAAGTAAAAATACGCTCTTTGTCAGATAGCAGGCGGGCATTCATACTATCTCGCCCGTAGGCACGCTCAAAATAAAGATGAGTCATATAAGTTGAGAAGCCTTCGCTAAGCCATACATCGGACCAGTTTTCTTCGGAGACAGCATTACCAAACCACTGATGGGCTATCTCATGAGCAATTAGTCCTTCAATAGAAGGCTGATCAATAATCACTGACTCATTATAGAAAATGGCAGTGGCGTTTTCCATTCCGCCGTACTGGGTCTTAGATTGTACATTAGCAATCTTCTGGTAAGGATAATCCCCCAAAATGTTTTGGTAGAATAATAGAATATCGGCAGTAGGAGCAAACTTGTCAAATCCTATTTCGCGATCCTCGGGATACAGCCAGTTTTCGATGACAACTGATTGATGAGGGGGATACTGCACGGCAAACCTAGCGGCACCAAAGACCATTACCTTAGTAGGAATTGGTTGAGCGATTGCCCAGTGACTAAGTTTGTAACGAGATGATTTTTGGATATCAAGTAATAAATAACTCTCCTCCAAAAGCTTACCGTTAGAAATCACTTGATAATGAGCTGGAGCAGTAATAATAAATTCGCAGGTGGCTTTATCGGATGGGTGGTCGTGGGTGGGTAGCCAGAAA
>NZ_JBARYM010000204.1:0-4549 GCF_049647865.1 Tunicatimonas sp.
CGATAAGGCTTCGGGCTTTGTTTCATCTAGAGAGTTACCAGTCTTATGGAAAATAGCGAAAGGCTCTTTTCTCAATAAATTAATTATTCTACCTGTTGCTTTTCTCTTAAGCGCCTTTCTGCCGGCAGCTATTGTTCCTATTTTGTTACTTGGTGGTATCTACCTAGCCTACGAGGGTGCCGAAAAAATATTTGAATTTTTGTTTCATAGAAATGAGGTAAAGAATAGCGTTAAAGTTGCAGAAATGACTGAAGCGGAAGCGGTAGCCCGTGAAAAGAAGAAGATAAAATCGGCTATCATTGTAGATTTTATCTTATCTGTAGAGATTGTAATTATTGCGTTAGGCACCGTAATAGAAGAACCGCTTACCGTACAAATTGCGGTAGTGACCGTGGTTGCCATTCTAGCTACTATAGGGGTTTATGGGCTAGTGGCTTTATTAGTAAGAATGGATGACTTAGGGTACAAATTAATAGCAGCAAGCGACGGTAAAGCTGGATTTTCTAAAAGCGTAGGAACTGCTTTAGTAAAAACATTACCGTTTATCATCAGAGGTTTGGCAGTAGTTGGTACGTTAGCGATGATTCTGGTTGCTGGGGGGATATTCGTTCATAATATACACTTCCTGCATGATCTGGTGCATACTTTACCCACCATCTTAGGAGAGTTTATTGTTGGATTAGTAGTAGGATTTATATCCTTGCTCATCGTCAAAATTTTCCTAAAAATTAAGGGCACTAAAGAACAACCTAATAGCAATAGTATGCATCGTGCCTAATAATTTGGTAAACATTGCGGTGTCGTACACTAAGTATCAACCAACATAAGCGAAAGAGTTGGCTATCATTATTAATTTAGTAGTATTTCAGTAGTAGCAATTATACCTCGTTAGGAAGCTTTCTATAGCATTTATCTACTGAAATAGCCACTTACCTATGGTTTTATAATTTACCTTGGTGCCGTAGGTTAAAATACCAATGCGGTAAATTTTGGCAGCAATCCAGGTGGTAAAAATAAAGCCTCCCACAAGCAGTACCATTGATAGAATCAACTGCCAAGTGGGTAATCCGAAAGGAATCCGCATCATCATAACCACGGGAGAGGTGAAGGGAATCATCGACATCCAAAAGGCCAGAGTGCCATTGGGTTCATTCAGAATAGCCGCCAGCGTAACAATAGAGATGATTAGTGGGGCAGATACCGGTAACATAAACTGTTGGGTATCGGTATCTGAATCAGCAGCGGAACCTACCGCCGCAAACAAAGCTCCGTACATTAAATAGCCTCCTAAGAAGTAAAAGATAAAACAGGAAATGAGCAAGGGAATATTAACTGAATCAAAGGCAGATGAAATGTTCTGCATTGCTTCCAACTGCGGATTGCTTTCGGGCATTTGAGCCATTGCTGGGGGCGTAGCGGCTTGGCTGGCTAAATCTGGAAAGAAACTTCCGGCCACGTTAACAATTAACAAGGTTAAACCTACCCATAGCAAGAATTGGGTTAAGCCTACAGAAGCTACCCCAATTACCTTCCCGACCATGAGTTGAAACGGGCGCACCGACGAGATAATAACCTCCACAATCCGGCTAGACTTCTCCTCAATTACTCCGCGCATTACCTGGGCACCGTAGAGAAATATAAAAATGTAAATAAGGAAAGCACCCACGTAACCAACGGCGGAAGCTACCTCGGCATTACCCTGTTGCTCTTTTCCCGCTTGCCCCAGATTAATAGTATTGATACTGACCTGAGTTTCTAGTGAATCTAGCATAGCGCGACTAATATTAGAGCGTTCCATCTTCACATCGCGAATATTTTGACGTAATGTGCCACGAATGTTATTAAGCAATTGTAAACTAGGATTACTTTCGGCAAAAAATGTAACCCCCTGCGGATCGTTAATATCGATCGCGGGAATATATAATAGTCCGTAGCGGTTGCTCTCCGAAAAATTGGCTTTAGCATCATCAATAGACCGGTTAATATATTCGTAGCGAATATTGCTATCCTCATCGTCTTGAAAGCTATTTGCCAGCAGACCACTTTCATCGATTACTGCAATCACCTTTTCATCACTGCTCTCACTAGAAGCCAGCCAAATAGGGACTACTACAATACCCGCAAAGAGGAGTGGCCCCAGAATAGTCATGATAATAAATGACTTTTTACGGACGCGTGTCCAGTATTCTCGCTTAATAATTAGTCCTATTTTTTTCATCGTACTGCCGCAATAAAAATTTCGTTAATCGTCGGTATTTTCTCCTGAAAAGCGTGTACTTCTACTTGAGGGATTAGTTCGAGCAGTAGCTCATTCGGACTTACTGTCTCGGGAATTTGCACTGTGGATTTCAGGTAGTCGTTTTCAATATTTTCTTGCTGAATTAGTTGATAATCAAGGTTTAAGCCATTCAAATTACCCACATGGGATACTTCATAGGTATTAGAGCGAAACTGGTTTTTAATATCCTGCTTCTTACCATCTAGCACCTTCTCTGATTTATTAATTAGTGCAATGTGCGTACACAGTTCCTCTACCGATTCCATCCGGTGGGTAGAGAATATTATTGTCTTCCCTTGTTCCTGTAATTTCAGAATTTCATCTTTAATAAGGTTGGCATTTACCGGATCAAAACCGGTGAAAGGTTCATCTAAAATGATTAAATCCGGCTCATGCACCACGGTAGCAATAAACTGGATTTTCTGCTGCATTCCTTTAGAGAGATCTTCAATTTTCTTCTCACTCCAGCCAGAAATCTCTAAACGCTGAAACCAGTCTTTAATGCGACGTATGGCCTCTGAGCGAGATAAGCCTTTAAGTTGGGCCAAATAGATAAGCTGTTCGCCAACTTTCATCTTTTTGTATAGCCCCCGCTCTTCCGGCAAGTAGCCAATATCGGCAATATGCTTGGGCTGTAGTATTTCATCTTTGATGCGTATCTGCCCCTCGTCGGCTACAATAATTTGGTTAATAATACGAATGAGCGTAGTCTTTCCCGCTCCATTAGGTCCGAGTAGCCCAAAGATAGACTGGGTCGGAATAGTGATACTCACATCCTTCAACGCTTCGTGATTCGCGTACCGTTTGGATATATGTTGGGCTTCTAATAAATTCAAGGTCAGTTAATTTTATCGGCTAAGAACACCAATTCAAGATTAGAAATCAAATTCGCTAAACCACAAAGAAAACAATAACTTTACAGTTAGAGTATATTTGAGTTTCGTTTTTGAAACCGAAAATCCAGGATTTGGTAGCTGGACAAGTCAATTTTTGAGAAAATAGCTGAGGCTATGGGCGAAAATATTGACGAAGTACAGACGGTAAAGACGAATTTGTAGGCCAAAAGATAAAGGTTAAATATACTCTCATGCTGCATTAGTAGCAGAAACCTGATGATTATTACACGCCCGATCAATTTTTTAAAGAAAATGCGTAAATATCTCTTTGTATTACTACTTTCCCCCTATTGCAGTGGCTTAGTCGCGCAATCGCCGCATATGGATACTTTGGCTAATCGTTACGCTCAAACGATTACTCAGGAAGAATTGCGGGAGCACTTGCAAATTATCGCTTCCGACGATATGGAAGGGCGAGAAACCGGTAAGGCCGGGCAGAAAAAAGCAGCCGCATATATTGCGGGCTACTTTGCCGGACTGGATTTGCCTCCCGTGGTTGGTGACACCTCTTATTATCAAACCTATCCTATTGTTCAGAGTGAATGGCGCGAGCCTTACGTAGAGATCAATGGAAAACGCTTTATTTTTCTGGAAGACTTCTTTTCTTTTTTCCACTTCGCTGACCCCATTGATACATCATTTAGCCAAGTGATATTTGCTGGCTACGGTATTTCAAGTGAGAAATACGATGACTACAAAAATATCAATGTAGCTGGGCAGGCCATAATGGTACTATCGGGCGAACCTCAGAACAAAGATGGTGAGTATTATGTAACCAATTCTACCGAATCTTCTCGTTTCACTAAAAACCTAGTGGCGAGCTTAGGTACTAAACGCGTACTAGCTGGCATTGAAGATGCTACGCTGGTTATGGTTGTTGACGATCAATTTAAACAACACGTAAACCGTTATGCGATGGTAGCCCAGCGACCAACATTAGCACTAAAAGATAACAAGCCCAGTAGTAGCTTAATTATTATTTCTCCTAAAATGGCCCAAGCACTAAGTGGAAAGAATGATCTAAAAAAATTACGTCAACGAATTGATCGGCGAGGAAGAACAACTCGCTTTACAAATGATGTGTCTCTGGAAGTAGATTTGAAGCAGAACATTGAACAGATTACCTCTGAGAATGTACTAGGCTACGTAGAAGGAAGTGATCTAAAAAACGAGTTGGTAGTAGTGACAGCTCATTATGATCATATTGGTAAGCAAGGTGAGGTAGTAAACAATGGAGCGGATGACGATGGTTCAGGTACGGTAACCGTATTGGAGATTGCTGAAGCATTCATAGAGGCAAAAAAAGCTGGCTACGGCCCGAGACGTAGTTTGTTATTCATGACCGTATCGGGTGAAGAAAAAGGGCTGTTCGGAT
>NZ_JBARYM010000205.1:0-3594 GCF_049647865.1 Tunicatimonas sp.
TGACCAGCGTTTTCTTGTCATACTCTTCCATGGTGGCTCGCACCCGCACTTTTCCACCTCGCTTGCCCTGATTGTAGTCGGTTACGTCAATCGTGCCACCGGTGGCAAAATCAGGAAACAAACTCACTTTTTTATGGCGAATGGTATCAATACAGCCTTGAATAAGCTCTACAAAATTATGTGGCAGAATCCGGGTAGATAGCCCCACTGCAATACCTTCTACTCCCTGAGCCAGCAGCAAAGGAAACTTCATAGGAAAGGTAATAGGTTCTCGCTTACGCCCGTCGTAAGATAGTTGCCAATTAGTGGTTTGGGGGTTGAAAACTATATCCAGTGCAAACTTAGAGAGACGAGTTTCAATATAACGCGCCGCCGCCGCCCGGTCTCCAGTACGAATATCGCCCCAGTTTCCTTGGGTATCTAGCAGTAAGTTCTTTTGCCCCAATCCTACCATGGCATCACCAATAGAAGCATCGCCGTGAGGGTGAAACTGCATAGTTTGCCCAATGACGTTGGCCACTTTGTGAAAGCGGCCATCATCCATTTCCTTGAGCGCATGTAAAATACGACGTTGCACCGGTTTCAGTCCATCTTCTACCGCCGGAACAGCCCGTTCCAATATCACATAAGATGCGTAGTCAAGGAAATAATCCTCGTACATCTGATCTAAACTTTCTAAATTCTCTAAAGCACCACCTTCGGTCAATTCGCTCATAATGGGTTTTTGCTCAATTGTTGATTGCTAAATAGCTAATTGTTATTCATCATTTTCGCCACTTACTACTATAATCCAGTATGTTTTTCCAACTTCCTTAATCGCACCTCAAAATCATCCGTCTTTTTTGTCTTTTCCATCCACGCTTGAACTATGTCAGCTAGAGCATTGACTGATGCAACAATCCGCTTTTCAGAATTCTCTTGCCTATCAACAACTTTCTGAAGGAGCTCACTGTGTTGATCTAGTCTCTTTAAACTTTCAGACAAAAGTTCAACAATTTTGTCTTCATTTTTCATAACTATACAATTTGAATTTTAAACCGCTTCTTCCACCAAGTCCTTTTCTACTCGGAGGCGATCAATGATAAATTCTTGGCGATTGGAGGTATTCTTTCCCATATAGAACGTTAGTAGTTTCTTGGTGTTGGTTTCCTCATCAAGTAGCACCGGCTCTAACCGAATATCTTCACCAATAAACTGACCGAATTCATCGGGAGAAATCTCACCTAAGCCTTTAAAGCGAGTTATTTCGGGCTTGCTACCCAGTTTTTCCATGGCTCGCTGTTTTTCTTCCTCATTGTAGCAGTAGATGGTTTCCTTTTTATTTCGGACCCGAAAGAGCGGGGTATCGAGGATAAATACGTGCCCCTGTCGAACTAAATCGGGGAAAAATTGCAAAAAGAATGTAAGCAGCAGTAAGCGGATGTGCATTCCGTCTACATCGGCATCAGTAGCCACAATAATTTTTTGGTAGCGCAGACCATCTAATCCATCTTCAATATTCAGCGCGTGCTGTAGCAGGTTAAATTCCTCGTTTTCATAAACCACTTTCTTGGTTAGCGAGAAGCAGTTAAGCGGCTTTCCGCGTAAGCTAAATACGGCCTGAGTTTGCACATCGCGGGCTTTGGTAATAGAGCCACTGGCCGAATCTCCCTCGGTAATAAAAACCATCGTATCCTGCCGCCGGTCTTCACCTTTGCTGTTGGGTTTGTCGTCCAGGTGAATGCGGCAGTCGCGCAATTTTTTGTTGTGCAGATTAGCTTTCTTGGCCCGCTCGTTCGCCAGCTTTTTAATACCCGCAATCTCTTTACGCTCTCGTTCCGACTGCTTGATTCGCTTTTCCAGCGCCTCGGCTACGGGTTTGTTGCGGTGCAGAAAATTATCTAACCGCTGCTTAATAAAGTCACCCACGAACTGCCGCATCGAAGGGCCTTTGGGAGCCACGTTGAGCGAGCCCAATTTGGTTTTTGTTTGCGACTCAAACACAGGTTCCTGTACGCGCACCGAAACCGCCGCTACAATTCCGTTGCGGATATCCTGTACATCGTACTGTTTATTATAATGCTTTCGCACGGTTTCTACGATGGCTTCGCGGAACGCTTGCAGGTGGGTTCCGCCTTGGGTGGTGTACTGACCATTGACAAAAGAGTAGTACTCTTCGCCGTACTGGTCGGAATGAGAGATGGCCACTTCAATGTCCTCACCTTTTAGGTGAATAATTGGGTAACGCAGACTTTCTTCTTTGGTCTTTTTCTCCAACAGATCTTTTAAGCCATTTTCCGAGCGGAATTTCTTTCCATTGAAAACAATAGTCAGTCCGGCATTAAGAAAAGCGTAATTCCATATCTGATTTTCAATGTACTGCGGGCGGAAGTTAAAGTTTTTGAATACTTTTCCGTCGGGTTCAAATATGATAGATGTACCGTTTTTCTGATCGGATTTTCCAATACGGGCATCTTTTATAACATCCCCTCGACCAAACTCGGCGAGCTTGGTTTTTCCATCTCGGAACGACTGTACTTTAAAGTAGGTAGAAAGCGCGTTCACTGCCTTGGTTCCCACTCCGTTTAGCCCTACGGACTTCTGAAACGCAGCCGAATCGTATTTTCCCCCAGTATTAATCTTAGAAACGCAGTCTACCACTTTTCCGAGCGGAATACCCCGTCCGTAGTCCCGTACTTCTACCCGATGATCAGTAATAGTAATCTCAATGGTTTTGCCGAAGCCCATTACGTACTCATCAATACTGTTATCCACCACTTCTTTTAATAGCACATAGATGCCATCATCGGCTGAAGAACCATCGCCTAGCTTACCGATGTACATACCGGGTCGCATTCGGATATGCTCGCGCCAATCTAATGATCGGATACTATCTTCGTTGTACGTTGCGGTATTATTTGCCATTAAAATAAATTATTGCGTAAGAGACTGATTGAATAAGTATATTCTATTATTGCACTTATGTTGCTAAACATTTTCAATATTAGAAAACCTATTGCTTTTAGAGAACGGAAATCAAAAAAAATAATTAAGATTAGGTGCTCAAATATACTTATAAAAAGTATTTAATACTTATAAAAGTGTGATTAATTTGAAGAGATACCGTTTTTCTAACGTGTTCTAAGCTTAAAATAGCATCACCTTAATTATTAGAACACCTAGCACCGCAATGTTAAATCTCAACTGCTAAACCATCATACGCAATCTGCACATTGGCGGGCAGCTCTTTTTCTATATCGCGGTGGGTTCCCATGCGGTGGCTCAAGTGCGTGAAGTAGGCCCATTCGGGTTGTAGTTCTTCCACCATTGCCAAAGCTTCGTCAAGGGTGAAATGCGAGATATGCTTTTGTCGTTGCAGCGCATTAACTACCAGCACTTTGCTACCTTTTATCTTTTCCTTTTCTTCTTCAGCAATAGTTTTCGCGTCGGTAATGTAGGTGAAGTCATGAATGCGAAAACCTAGCACCGGAAGTTTGTAGTGCAGCACCTCTACCGGTTGAAATGGAATTCCTGCAGCCTGAAAAGGATTTAAACCAATAGAGTACAAATCTATTTGTGGCACGCCCGGGTACTTTTTTTCAGCAAACACGTAGG
>NZ_JBARYM010000206.1:0-10589 GCF_049647865.1 Tunicatimonas sp.
CTTAAGAAGCATATACCCTGAAGGGGCAGTAAGGTCAGCAGCAAATCACCACTTACTGGCTGATAGCGGAGTAAAATATCTTACTACGGATAAAGAGTGATCTGAGTTTTTTCAAGATTCGGTAGAAGATAAAACTACCCGTGATAAGCTTATTAATTAGTTTAGTGTTACAGTATTTCTTCCAAACCTTTCTTTAGGCCGTAAACTGTTTTTACCTCCTCAACCGATAGCGGCCTATTAAAAATAGCTAGGTCATCCATTAATCCAACGTAGTTGATGCCCAGGTAAATATTGGCCTTATCTAGTTCCCAATTGAACGGGTCAACGACGCGATCCTTGAAACCTTGCAATTCGCCGTTGAGGTATAGTGAAGCACTCCCCTCTCCACCGCCTAGTGAATTAAAAGTGATTAGAACGTGGGTCCACTGATCTTTGGCGAAGGGATGATTTTCAACCGTCACTAAGCGATTTTCAAATTCAGTATTGTTATCGGGTTCTAGGTTGTTAGGGTTCCAAGATTGTAGATCTCCTATTACACCTAGCCGGAAGTTACGCGGATTATCTTTAGTAAAGTCAACCCAAATAGATGCATCATTATAGCCTACATCGGTAATCTGAATTGGATCACAAAAACCTGGCTCTAAATCCTCTTCGGGAGTTAATTTTAACCAGAAGGAAACCGTTCCGCTCCAGTTTTGAGCGTCGTACGACATATTATTTTCTGCCTTATAAAAAACGACATCATCCACTTTATCTTTAAATTCAAGAGCATCGCCGGATAATCCTTCACCCGAAGCTATTGCTAGGTGGGCGGGCAAAGTTGGTTTGGCATTGGGAGCTTCCTTACGCTCCGGGGCCGAGTAAATACTTGCGTCACCGGTAGCTATTTGCGCTTGGGCATCACCATTGAAAGGCGCGTAGAAGGTTATCGCTTGCTTAAGTTCATTGTGTTGCCCATAGGAAGTAAGCACGGTAGATAATAGAATAGCCAGGATTAATCGTGTTTTCGTCATCATTCCGGTTAATTTGGTTAGGAAGTTAAATAGATCGAGGAAGGAATATCCATTAATTTAGAATAAGGTCAAAAGTATTAATTTTCTACCATCAAGTAGTCTTGAAATTAAAAAGCTATCCTAAAATGCTGCGAATTCGCAACCTTGCTATAATACTATTGAAATAAATAGCCTTGAAAGGTAGTATAAGCAGTGACTGCAAACTACTAGTCGCTAGTTGATATCAGCAGCAAACGTTTTTCTTTAACTCAGTTAATTAGTTAGCAACTAGTTAATCAAAGGTTCGGAATCTTTACTGAACCTTTTTGCTGCTTAGGGGTATTAGAAGTAGAACCCTGCATTGAATAAAAGACTGATGAATATTACCCAAGAGCAAGTACT
Organism: Tunicatimonas sp.; assembly: GCF_049647865.1. Classification (NCBI taxonomy): domain Bacteria; kingdom Pseudomonadati; phylum Bacteroidota; class Cytophagia; order Cytophagales; family Catalimonadaceae; genus Tunicatimonas; species Tunicatimonas sp. The sequence goes on from NZ_JBARYM010000206.1 coordinate 1,395, forward strand.
CGATGCCCTTCGCACCGTTGATGACCCGGATCTGAAGCGAGATCTGGTGACATTGAATATGATTAAGGATATTGCCATTGAAGGCAACCTAGTTAGCTTTACCGTAGAACTAACCACCCCGGCTTGTCCGCTCAAAGAAATTATTCGCCGCGACTGTACTGCGGCTATTCATAAGCACATCTCACCGGAAGCAGTGGTGGATATCAATATGTCGTCGAACGTAACGACTACCCGCCGGCAAAACACTCCGCTACTGCCCGATGTAAAGAATATTATTGCGGTAGCTTCCGGTAAGGGCGGGGTAGGTAAATCAACGGTGTCAGCTAACCTAGCCGTAACGTTAGCTCAAATGGGAGCCAAAGTAGGGTTAATTGATGCGGATATTTTTGGCCCCTCTATTCCTACTATGTTTAATGTAGAATTTGAGAAGCCGCAGGTAAAGCAGGTAGATGGTAAGAACATTATTGTTCCGCTGGAGCAGTACGGAGTAAAGCTAATCTCTATTGGCTTTCTAATGAGTGCCGATGAGGCAATTGTGTGGCGGGGCCCAATGGCCAGTAAAGCATTACAGCAGTTTTTAAGTGATGTAGAGTGGGGAGCCTTAGATTATTTAATTATTGACTTACCGCCCGGCACCAGTGATATTCATTTAACCCTGGTGCAGTCAGTTCCTGTTACTGGGTCGGTAATCGTAACGACACCCCAAAAAGTGGCCCTGGCCGATGCTCGTAAAGCGTTGGCGATGTTCCGGCAGCCACAAATTAACGTTCCGGTGTTGGGATTAGTAGAAAATATGGCGTACTTCACTCCGGCAGAGTTACCAGATAATAAGTATTATATCTTCGGAGAAGCGGGAGGGAAAAAATTGGCTGAAAAGAGTGGTATTCCATTTTTGGGTGAAATCCCGTTGGTGCAAAGCATTCGTGAGAGTGGAGATCGGGGATATCCTGCCGCCATTCAATCGGAGGGAACCACCGATTGGGAAGCTTTTGCTACCTTAGCGCAGGAATTTGCTCGGCAGGTGGCCATTCGTAACGATAACTTAGATAAAACTAAGCCGGTAGAGATGAAAACCTTTAGTTAATAGTCCATAGTTATTAGTCCACTGTCCACAGTAGACTAGCTTACGAAAAATAACAATCTGTGGACAGTGGACTGTTGACTGAACGCTGAAACAATGAATAATCAAACAGCCTTATTGCCCCGAATAGAAAGTGCTTTAGATGAAATCCGCCCTTATCTGGAAACGGATGGTGGAAACGTAAAGGTACTGGGGGTAGATGATAATAATGTAGTACTGCTAGAGTTGCTCGGCTCCTGCGGTCACTGCCCTATGTCGGTAATGACCATGAAGGCAGGTATTGAAGAAACCATTAAGCGACTAGTCCCTGAAGTAACGGACGTGCAGGCGGTTAATATGACTTCGCCCGATGATCCTAATGCCAAATTGCCCGACAATTTACAATAGCTTTCAGTCCACAGTCGATAGTCCACTGTCCACAGTTAGTTCGCAGTGCGAAAAAGGTTTTTGTAGACGGTGGGATAATGGCTGTTGACTATTGAACTAAACTACCATTTTCTTTTCTGGCTTAAAATCGAAATATTTGTTGAAAACACCAGCAAATTTAGCCTGACTCTATGCCCAACCCTGATAAAGTAGCCTCTTCCTCGGTTCTCTCCAGGGTTCAAGCACTGATTTCTTCCTACGGTCCGGCCATTTTCATTATTGGGGCAATAATTGGTACGGGTAGTGTCTCCTCGCTAGTCTGGGCAGGAGCCGAATACGGGATGAGCTTGCTCTGGACACTGCTACTGTCTTGCATTTTCTTCTGGGTTCTAATCAGCTTAGTGAGCCGCTTAACATTTGCTTCGGGTAAGACTTTCGTACATCTTGCTAAAGAACAATTTGGTTCAGCGGGAGCTGCCTACATTGTTATTGCCATTATCGTAAGCCAGTTGGCCTCTAATATTGGAGTTATCGGCATTGTATCCGAAGCTTTTGCCTCCTGGCTTCAGATCGATACGCTAGTAGTGAGCATCGGCTTTAGTTTGAGTATTTATTTACTTATGATTTTAGGAAAGTACTCCACTTTTGAGCGGGTACTCGTAATTTTCGTTACGGTGCTGGGTTTAAGTTTTATTGTTAATTTCTTTTTGGCTACTCCTTCGCCCGCTGCTATCGTTTCTGGATTAGTGCCTACCATCCCGCAAGGCGGAGCGGTGGTAGCCGCAGCCATGGTGGGCACCACCCTCGCCGGGAGTGTGGTAGTAATGCGATCATACGTAGTACATGATAAAGGCTGGACACTGAATGATCTGAAACACGCTGAGCGAGATGCTCGCCTCTCAGGAGTAATGATCTTTGTGGTTTCTGCCATTATTATGGCTTGTGCCGCAGCTACCCTACACGTTCAGGGCTTACATATTGAGAACGCTATTGATATGGCGTATACGCTGGTTCCACTGATGGGCAACTTCGCGGCTACATTGTTCGTCATTGGTATTGTTGCGGCGGGAGTTTCTTCGGCTTTCACCAATGCCCTAGTTTCCGTTTGGAGTATCTCCGACTTTATGGATTGGTGCCGACGCCCTCAAACGAAACATTTCAGATTGCTGGCAATTCCTTTTTGTGCTACCGGAGTAGTGGCAGCATTGTTCGGGGGAAAGCCGATTGTGCTACAGATTATGTCGCTAGCGTTGCAAGCTATTTTTCTTCCCTTGCTAGTACTATTTATGATTATCTTGGGCAATCGCTCGGCACTCGTAGGTGAATACGTGAATAGTCGATTGGTGAATATCCTAAGTATCATTACCTTACTATTTTCACTATTTATGGCTTACCAAGCCTTTGTCGGACTCACCGAACTCATTCAAGTTACCAATCAACCTAACTAACGCAATGAAGCTAACCTACGCTATCTGTATTCTTACTGGGCTAATCATTTCTTCAAGCAGTATTTTCGCCCAATCGGGAAAAGTATACGACAACCTTACTCTGCCCAGTGAAATACTTGGTGGCGAGCGCAAATACGCCATTTACTTGCCGCCCGACTACGAAACATCCGAACGAAGCTATCCGGTACTGTACCTGCTACATGGTGCCGGAGATGACCAAACGGGTTGGGTGCAGTTTGGCGAGGTGCTACGAATTACGGATAACGCCATTCACGACGGGCAAGCTACTCCCATGATTATTGTAATGCCTGATGCTAATACTGGTCAGCGCGGTTACTTTAATGACCCCACCGAGGAGTGGCGTTACGAAGATTTCTTTTTTGAAGAACTGATGCCTCACGTAGAGAGCACCTTTCGGATTAAAGGCGAAAAGCGTTATCGGGCTGTAGCTGGACTTTCAATGGGTGGCGGCGGCTCATTCATGTACGCCCTGCATCACCCGGAGTTATTCTCATCAGCTTGTCCGCTCAGTGCCTACGTAGGTGAGCTATCATTTAACCAATTCAAAGAACGTAGAGCTGAACAACTGTCCGATATGTCTGAGGAGCAAGCACGGTCGTACTACGAACAGCATAATGCATTATCGCTGATAGAAAATATGCCCGGAGATCAGAAAAAGGCGGTACGTTGGTACATTGACTGCGGTGACGATGACTTTCTGTACGAAGGCAACTCCTTGGCGCATATTGCTATGAAGAAAAATGACATCCCGCACGAGTACCGCGTTCGGGAAGGCGGTCACTCCTGGACGTACTGGCGAGCATCGCTACCCGACGTGCTGCACTTCGTTTCTCAGGCATTTCATCAATACTAATTAAGTTTAAATGTAAAAGGGATGATTAATACTGCTTAACTTTCGTTGATTTTCAGTAACCTATCGTTTTACGCTCAAATAGATAGTACTTATGCCATCGGAGTCGTATTCAGTTCCTATCATTGACATAAGCCCGCTGGTGTATGAATCAGAAGGTCAATCAATGGTTGCTACAAAAATTAGTGAGGCTTGCCGGGAAGCAGGTTTTTTCTACGTGGTGGGCCACGGCGTTTCACTAGAGTTGCAACATCGGCTAGAGAGCCTAAGCCAGCAGTTTTTTGCTCTGCCCGAAGAAACGAAGCAAGCGATTAATATGAAAGAAGGCGGTAAAGCTTGGCGCGGCTACTTTCCACTGGGTGACGAACTTACTTCCGGCAAACCTGACTGGAAAGAAGGGCTCTATTTAGGTGAAGAGTTGAGTGAAAATGATCCCAGAGTTCAGGCAGGAATACCGCTGCACGGTAGCAACCTTTTTCCAGCAAGCCTTCCGGAATTTCGAAAAACCGTATTAGAGTATATAGAAGCTATGACTCAGCTAGGTCATACACTGATGCGAGGCATTTCACTAAGTTTAGGATTAGCGGACGACTACTTTGCTTGCCATTTTACTGCTAACCCCCTAATTCTTTTCCGCATTTTTCATTATCCTCCGACTACGCTTGCTAACTCTTCCGAAAGCTGGGGAGTGGGCGAGCACACCGACTACGGATTACTCACAATTTTAAAGCAAGATCAGGTTGGCGGACTGCAAGTAAAAGCAAAACAGGGTTGGATTGACGCCCCTCCGGTAGAAAACTCATTCGTGTGCAACATTGGGGATATGCTTGACCGAATTACTGAAGGGCTGTACCGCTCTACTCCTCACCGAGTGCTTAACCGCTCCGGCATAAGTCGTTACTCCTACCCCTTCTTTTTTGATCCTAATTTCAATGCTAACATCTTTCCGGCTGACCTTTCTTACACCGATGTTTCTAATGATTCCTCGGAGCGATGGGATCAGGCTGATATTTATACTTTCGGGGGTACTTACGGTGAGTATCTACTGGCCAAAGTTTCTAAAGTATTTCCTGAGCTTCAACGCAAGGTGAAAGATGAAAGGTAAAAGGCCGCCGTGTAACGGTGAAAAATTACTCCCTATCTTTACAAAAGCAAGCTTTTAATAACGGAAACCTCCTAACTTAACTCAATGAGCAAATTACTACTTCTGCTTCTTTCCTACTTAGTTATTACTGGTTGCAGTAGTCCAACGACTGACAATGAGCCAACAACGACAACGGAAGAAGACCAACCGCTTGAATCTGACTGGATATTGCTATTTAATGGGCAGAACATTGACGATTGGATGGTAAAAATTCATCGTTATGAGGTTGGTGAAAATTACGGTCGCACCTTCCGAGTGGAAGACGATATGATTAAAGTGCGCTACGACGAGTATGATGGCGATTACAATGATCGCTTCGGTCATTTGTACTACGAGCAACCCTACTCTCATTTTCATTTAAAATTAGAATATCGCTTTGTAGGCAATTTGCATTCGGGGGCTCCCCCTTTTACAATCCGCAATAGTGGGGTGATGTTTCACTCCCAAGACCCGCGTACCATGCCCAAAGAACAGAACTGGCCCATCTCGGTAGAGATGCAATTTTTAGGGGGCCTGGGCGATGGTAAAACCCGGCCTACGGGAAACATGTGCTCGCCAGGTACCGATGTAGTTTACGAAGGACAGATTGATCCCCGGCACTGCATCAGTTCCTCTTCAGAAACCTACGATGGCGACCAGTGGGTACAGGCCGAACTGATTGTGCTAGGTGATTCATTAGTAACCCATATCATCAACGGGGATACAGTATTGCAGTACACCCAGCCCCAGATAGGCGGAGGAGTGGTAGAACGATTTGATCCTGCCCAAAAACCCGATGGAAAGCTACTAACCGAGGGCTATATTGCCCTACAGAGCGAAGGGCAACCTATTGACTTCCGTAATATTGAGTTACTTGATCTTGCACCAGCAGTCAAAAGTCCATAGTTGATCTTCGTTCAAATGATGCCCCATGAAGAATGCTTGGAACGTATACCTTTTTAAGCCTAAAATAAAGTTGCTCTGATTTGTAACTTCTAAATAGTTTGAAAGTGTCTCTGTAATGAATATTTGATTCAATCGTCTTCACCAAAACGCCTGACTACTCTACATTATGATTAAGAACTATTTTACCATTGCGCTAAGAAATCTGCGCAAAAACAAGGTTTTTTCCTTTATCAATATTTTAGGGTTGGCTATCGGTATTGCGGCCTGTCTGCTTATTTTACAGTATGTTCAGTGGGAATTGAGTTATGACGACTTTCATACCAACAAAGAAAATCTTTACCGGGTTAAGCAAAACCGCTACAACAAAGGCGTACTAACTACCGAATGGGCGGCCGGTTGTGGCGCGGCGGGCTACGAACTTAAAGAGGGGTTTGAAGAAGTGGAAGAATACGCTACCCTTCGTCCAACTGCCGGAGTCGTAATTTATAAAGGAGCTTCCACTGGACCGGTTCGCTTCAAAGAAGAAAAGATGTTTTTTGCCACGGCTTCTTTCCTTCCCATGTTTTCATTTGATCTGTTGCAAGGAGATGAGTCTTCGGCGCTGGAAAAACCGTATACGGCTGTCCTATCTCAAAAGGCGGCTCAACGCTATTTCGGGTCGGAAGACCCCATCGGTCAGCGAATTAGTGTCAATGATGATAACGAATACGAAATCACTGGCGTTTTTCAAGATATCCCTGAAAACTCGCACCTGAAATTTGATTTCCTCTTTTCCTATTCTACCTACGTAGGTTGGGTGGGAGAAGACGTGCTGACCGCCTGGCAATGGGATGGTTTTTATACCTATCTTAAGCTGAAAGATGGTACCGACCCCCAAGCATTGGAAGCCAAGATACCGGCACTTATAGATGCTAAAGCAGGAGAAGAGCTTGCCGAATACGACTCTGATATGGACTTCTCGCTACAACCACTTACCGAAATTCATCTTACTTCCAACTACATGATGGAAGCGGAAGTGAACGGAGATAAGGATGCAGTTTATGCTTTACTAATCATTGCTATTTTTATCATCCTGATTGCTTGGGTGAATTATATCAATCTGTCTACGGCCAAATCGGTAGACCGAGCTAAAGAAGTGGGTATCCGCAAGGTGATGGGTTCCCAACGCATGCAACTGATTCGGCAGTTTATGGCGGAGTCAGTACTGCTGAACGTAGTAGCAGTTATTATTGCGATTATACTTGTACTTGCTTCATATCGCTACTTTGGTACGCTGGTTGGACAAGAAATAACCCTTTCACTTTTTGCAACCCCTTCTTTCTGGTGGTTTTTATTAACTATCTTTTTGGTTGGAGCGTTCTTCTCCGGTATTTACCCTGCTTTTATTCTTTCCGCTTTCAAACCGGTGCAAGTGTTGAAAGGAAAAATGAGGACATCTAAAAACGGTGTGGTGCTCAGAAAAACGCTGGTGGTACTCCAGTTTGCAGCTTCCGTGTTTCTAATCGCGGGAACGCTCATTGTGTATCAGCAAATTATGTACATGCAGAATCAGGACTTAGGCGTAGCGATTGATCAAACACTGGTGATTGAAGCCCCTAGTGTAGTAGATGATTCAGTGTACACCGATCGAGTAGAAGGGTTTAAATCAGCGCTAACTAGGAACTCTTCGATCCAAGCCGCGACGGCATCTACGGCGGTACCCGGTAATAGACCAGGTTGGAATGCTGGGGGAATCCGCTTAGTGTCTCAGGATGATACCGAAAGTAATCAGTACCGAGTGATAGGGGTTGATTATGACTTTCTTGAAGCTTTTAAACTGCAAATGGTCGCGGGCAGAAATTTTTCTCGTGAATTTAGCACCGACGAATCTACGGTGCTTTTTAACGAATCAGCTATCAAGCTGCTAGGCTTCGCTGAAGCAGAAAAGGCTCTCAATGAAGAGATTTTCTTCTGGGGTGATACGTTTAAAATTGTTGGAGTGATAAAAGATTATCATCAGGAATCACTGATAGCTAACTTTGATCCGCTTATTTTCCGCTTGATGCCCGCCAGTAGACGATATTTTTCGCTGAAAGTAGAATCAGCGCATCTTCCCGAAACGATTGCCACTGCCAATCAGGCCTGGGATACCTACTTTCCCGGAAACCCCTTCAACTATTTCTTCTTAGATGATCATTTCAACAAGCAGTATCAAGCCGACCTCCGCTTCGGACAAACTTTCGGATTCTTTGCCTTACTGGCCATTTTAGTAGCTTGTTTGGGTTTGTTTGGTTTATCATCCTTTATGGCCGTGCAGAAAACCAAAGAAATTGGCATCCGCAAAGTGCTAGGCTCCTCAGTCTCGGGCATCGTAGCATTGCTATCCAAAGACTTTATCCAGCTAGTTATCATGGCCAGTGTGGTAAGCTTACCGATTGTTTACTTAGTTATGCAATCCTGGCTATCGGATTATGCTTTTCGGATTGAAATTGCTTGGTGGCTACTGCTTAGCCCGGTCATCCTAGTAATGCTGATTGCCTTATTTACGATTAGTTTTCAGACCGTCAGAGCGGCTCTAGCCGATCCTGCCAAATCTCTTCGGTATGAATAGCTACTTTTTATCTCTACGAATAGCAAATCACTACGGATCGGGTGCCGAGTGATGAGCGCTATGAACTAGTAGCTGGGGATTTTTCCGAAGGTTGCGTTTTCCAGCGTTCGTGCATCCAAACCCACTGGGTTAAATCCAGCCGAATCAGTTTTTCTAATACATCGGAGAAGCGTTGCGTATTAGTTTGTAGGTCACCTTCGGTATTACCGGTTTTAGTAATCTCGATCTCCGGTAGTATAGTGATCTTATGTCGCTCGTTGGGCAAGCGATGAATGGCCATGGGGACTACCGCCGCCTGGGTACTCTGGGCCAACCAAGCGGCGCCAATAGGTGTGTAGGTTGGTTGGCCAAAAAAGTTAACAAATATTCCCTTAGCCCACTTTACATCTTGGTCAATTAAAATTGCCATTACCTCTCCCCTTTTCAAGGCTCTTACTAGAGCCAACACTCCCTCCTGGCTATAGATAGATTTAGCTCCAAACTGGGTTCTATGGTCAACCAGTAGTTTATCCAGTGTTGGGTTTTTCAGTTTTCTGCCAACAATATTGAGCTTATAACCATTACTGCTGATATAAGATGCTACCATTTCAAACGCGCCCAAATGGGGCCCGAGCATAATGACTCCATTGCCTCGCTGGTAGGCTTGCTTAAAGTGTTCCAGCCCTTCCACATCAACAATCTTATCCAGATCTGCCGATGAGCGAAAAGAATGAGAGATGAAAATGTCAGCTACATTTTTAGCGAGCTTCCGAAACAGCGTTTTGCTAAACTGTCTTTTATCAATTGTTTTGGCCTCGTCTTCTAAAGCAT
>NZ_JBARYM010000207.1:0-1630 GCF_049647865.1 Tunicatimonas sp.
AGGTACGGGAGCCTCAGGAGAAATACGATGAACGCTGCCCCAAACGTAGGCATCCAACATTACATCACCAATAATCAACACCTTCAGATGGCGAAAAGCCTCAAATAGCTCGGGAAAAGATGAGTAATGTGACATCCGATTAGTATCGGAGGTGGGAAACCGGAAACCGAAAACCGGAATGTGTGCTTCGGTCTTTGGACTCCGGCTTTCGGTCTCCGTCAGTTAATTTAATTGCGATAATGCTTCTTTAAATCGTTTCATCGCTTCTTTCAGTTGCTCGTCTGATGCCGCAAATGACATGCGTATGCAGTTCGGAGCACCGAAGGCTTCTCCGGTTACTAGCGAAACGTGGGCTTCGTTAAGAATATACATACAGAGATCATTGGCATTTTCAATAGTGGTTTCACCGTTGGACTTGCCGAAGTAGGCACTGATATCGGGGAAGAGGTAAAAGGCCCCAGTAGGTACGTAGGTTTCTACTCCGGGTACATCTTTTAGTAGTTCTAAAACCAAGTCGCGGCGGTGGCGGTAGGCCGTTTTCATCTCATGGGTCGCTGACATATCACCGTTCAACGCAGCAATAGCAGCCCGTTGGGTAATACTGTTGGGACCCGAAGTAAACTGCCCCTGAATTTTTCCGCAGGCCTTGGCAATCCATTCGGGCGCAGCAATATAGCCCAGTCGCCAGCCAGTCATAGCATAACCTTTGGAAAACCCATTGATGGTAACGGTATTGTCGTACATGCCCGGTAGCGCGCCAATACTCACATGTTCATCCTGAAAATTGATGAACTCGTAGATTTCGTCGGCCACTACGTAGATATTAGGGTGCTGACGTAGCACTTCTGCCATCGCTTCCATCTCTTCTCGGGTAAATACTGAGCCGGTGGGGTTACTAGGCGAAGAGAAAATCACGGCCTTGGTGCGGGGAGTAATAGCTTCTTTGAGTTGATCGGCAGTAGCTTTAAAGTTGTTTTTTAATGTTCCCATAATCGGCACGGGTACGCCTTCGGCTACTTTAATAATTTCGGCGTAGCTCACCCAGTAAGGAGCGTATACAATCACTTCATCGCCCGGATTGAGCAGGCACATGAATACATTAGCAATAGATTGTTTGGCCCCAGTAGAGACTACAATTTGATCGGGGGTATAATTTAAGTTGTTGTCGCGTTGTAGCTTGTCGGCAATGGCTTGGCGCAAGTCTAAGTAGCCAGGTACAGGTGAGTAGCCAAAGTACTTCCCTTCATCAATAGCAGCCTTCGCGGCATCCTGAATATGCTGAGGAGTTTTAAAGTCGGGTTCACCTAAGCTCAGACTAATTACGTCAATGCCTTTAGCTTTATACTCCCGGGCCTTTTGAGCCATGGCAATAGTCGCCGATTCGGACAAATTCTGAATACGATCTGATAAGGGGTGGGCTACGGCCTGTTCCATAATAAATAATTGCGTAATTGGTAAACGGGAACAAAAGTACTAAGTATACCCTAAAAAATAGCACTTACACATTTCTTTGTAAGTACTTAATAGTTAAGTAAAGGTGGTAAGATGATCTTGCGCCCTGCAACTTGCTGTATTTCAGTACCTTTCGAGAGCTGTTTTATCATCTCACCTATCCAGTGGTAGCTAATAG
>NZ_JBARYM010000208.1:0-5877 GCF_049647865.1 Tunicatimonas sp.
GTAATAAGGATTGTCTGTTTTCTAAAAGTACATTATTCCAATGGATACTAGAATATTGGTATAATAACAAGTGATAGAAAGTGGCACTATAAATCTACTTAAGTGCAATATAAGGTACTAGAATAGCATTACTACCAAAATTTTTTCTATTTTGGTAAAGAAAGTAAAACACAGTTACTCTTCCCATTTTCAAAAGGGATCTTTAAAGGATTCATTTACTAAATCAATAATAAACCAAACATTTCTCACCATGTCAAAAACTATCACCGACATTGAAGGTATTGGCGTTACTAATCAAAAAAAGTTAGCCAAAGCGGGCGTTCACTCAGTTAACAGCCTACTAAAAGAAGGAGCTTCCAAATCGGGGCGAAAAAAAATTGCTGATGCCAGTAAGATCGACGAGAGTAAAATTTTAACGTTCGTCAATATGGCAGATTTGTTCCGAATTAAGGGGGTTGCCGGACAATTTGCCGAGTTGTTGAAAGCATCGGGAGTAGATACGGTAAAAGAATTGCGAAATCGAAATCCGGAAAATTTGCACGCAAAGTTGCTAGAGACGAATAAATCTAAAAAGCTAACTCGGATTGTACCAGGAGCTAAGCAAATAACCGACTTTGTGGAGCAAGCCAAAAAGCTTGATCCAATGGTAACTCACTAAAGATAAATATTAGCTATTAGCAAAGCCATCTAAAATACGATGGCTTTTTTTATTTATGGAAGTACTAGATCAACTTACGCTAAACTTTGTTGAGGAAAGCCTGGGCTTACTAAATTTCTGTTTAGGGTTGGTTATGTTTGGGGTGGCGCTAGAACTAACAATAGCCGATTTTAGGCGACTGCTACTGTATCCGCGCAGTGTATTGGTAGGATTAGCCTCTCAACTCTTACTACTACCAGCTATTACCTACCTACTCGTTTTGGTGCTAAACCCCACCACCAGTGTTGCTTTGGGAATGTTGCTAGTTGCGGCTTGTCCGGGAGGTCACTTGTCCAACATGTTCACCGTAATGGCCAAAGGCAACGGAGCATTGTCAGTAAGCCTAACGGCTTTGGCTACATTGGTAGCGGTGGTTACCGTACCTATCAACTTTACATTTTGGTCGGGGTTGTATTTGCAGTCGCAGAGTGAGGTGTCGGCTATTTCTTTATCGGTCGTTCAAATGGTAAGCACATTATTGTGGGTAGTTGGGTTACCACTCTTAGCGGGCATGCTGGTTAACCAGTATCTCCCTCGGTTTACGCAGAAAGCCCGGCGGCCTATGCGAATTGTCTCGCTTATCATTTTTGCGGCCTTCATTGTTGCTGCATTCTCCGCTAACTTTGACTTATTTTTACAGTACATTCACTTGCTTCTGCTTATCGTGCTGGCTCACAATACTATTGCCTATGCGCTTGGTTATGGAATCAGCACATTATTTCGTCTCAAGCTACCCGACCGCAAAGCAATTGCGATAGAAACTGGTATTCAGAACTCAGGATTAGCTCTGGTAATTATTTTCAATTTCTTTGATGGTTTAGGCGGAATGGCATTTCTGGCCGGATGGTGGGGTATCTGGGATATTATTTCGGGCTTATTGTTGGTCTGGATTTTTGCTAAAGTAGGTGAGCAAAATCCATTAGCAAAATATTCGTAGATTCACCCGTAGTATTAGCTACCAACTTCTGAACCTACATTTCTTATGCGATTCTTACTAGCCCTCGTTGGACTATTTTTTACTGTTCTGGCAATTGCTCAAACTCCGGTAAAGAAGTACCAGGGGCAGGGCCCGGTTCAGGAAGTAGATACCAGTCCCCGGCCCATTCAGCAGCAATATCGTAATACGTTTGCGTTTGAAGATGCCGGTATTTATATCAGCAATGAGTTTGCCGGAGCTCGGCTGAATGGGGCTTTGATGAAAGAAGATACGCTGATGGTGTGGATCACTCCCGAAAACGCACCGATCAATCCTAGCCCCTGGTACGCTTTTAAAATTTGGGCTGACGAGCCGAAGGAAGCTTTAGTAAAGTTTACTTATCAGAACGCCAAACATCGTTATTATCCTAAGCTGAGCCGCGATGGTAAAAGCTGGCAGCCACTGGATTCAGCCAACTACCAAGAATTTAATAAGGGTGAATCCGACTTCGGCCCGAATTCTCTACCTGAATCAGCGATGATAAAATTATCATTGGATTCGGACACGCTCTGGGTAGCCGGGCAGGAGTTGCAGACTAGTGAGCATATTTTTGCTTGGATTGACAGCCTGTCGCAGCAGTCATACATCAATCACTCAGATATTGGCGCGAGCCGACTGGGACGACCCATGCGGAGCGTAAAAATTAGTGAAGCTAAGCGGGATGATAAAATCGTATTCGTATTCGGTCGGCAGCACCCTCCAGAAGTAACCGGCTGGCTAGCCATGAAAGCTTTTGTGGAAACAATAACCGGTGATAGCAAGCTAGCTCGGGAGTTTCGCCAGGAATACACTACCTACGTAGTTCCACTGATGAACCCCGACGGGGTTGACCTAGGCCACTGGCGACACAGTGCCGGAGGGGTAGACCTGAACCGCGACTGGAGCCAGTTCCACCACCCCGAAACCCAGGCCGTACGGGATTTTCTGCGAAAGAAAACGGCAGAGGGCGCTAAATTATATTTCGGAGTTGATTTTCATTCTACCTGGGATGATATCTACTACACGCTCGACAGTACTGTTACGACTAACACTCCCGGATTGATGGCCAAGTGGCTCAGCTCGATTGAAAACAACATTCCGGATTATGAAATCAACGAAAAGAGTAGTGTGAACGCTACTGGGGTTTCCAAGAACTTTCTATTTAGGGAGTTCGGAGCGGAGAGTTTAGTGTACGAAGTAGGTGATAACACGCCCCGGCCGTTTGTGCGGCAAAAAGGGCAAGTGGCCGCTGAGCAACTAATGCGATTACTACTGGACCAAAAATAGACGCTTCCCAAATTGCTTATTTCCGTACAAAAATATTACCTTTCAACAATGCTTACTACGCGCTTACTATTTGCTCTTATATTAGGCCCCCCCTTATTATTTAGTTGCCAACCACCTGCTCCTGATGTCACTTCCCAAACCGAACTGCCACCCAACGTACTATTTATTGCCGTAGATGATCTGCGACCGGAACTAGGTTGCTACGGGAAAGACTATATTCACTCACCCAATATTGACCGGCTGGCTAGTCAGGGGTTGGTGTTTAATCAAGCATACTGTCAGCAGGCGGTCTGCTCACCGTCTCGTACCAGTCTGATGACGGGGCTTAGACCGGATTCTTCCCATGTGTACGATCTGCAAACCTACTTTCGCGATGTGGTTCCTGCTTCCGTAACGACTATTCCGGAATATTTTATTCAGCAGGGCTACCACGCGGAGTTCTGGGGTAAAATTTATCACGCGGCTATTCTGGATAGTGCTTCTTGGAGTGTGGAGGGCAATAATCAAGATCGGCGGATTGAGCCCCAGTGGCCGATGGAAAACTGGCGAGCCTATGTAACCGACGAAAGTAATGCGCTGGCTGATCAGAACGATGGAGGTGGCCCGCCCTACGAACGAGCGGTAGTACCCGACACGGCTTATCCTGACGGAATTGTAGCGCAGCGAGCGATAGAAACGCTGGGCGAGTTGAGTCAGCAAGATCAACCTTTCTTCTTGGGAGTAGGATTCTACAAACCTCACTTACCATTTAACGCTCCGCAAAAGTACTGGGACTTGTACGACCCGGCAGAGATTGAACTGCCCAATCAAGATACTCCACCCGAAGGCGCACCAACTGTAGCACTAACTGATTGGGACGAACTGCGGGCGTACGCACTGATTCCGCCGGAAGAAAATGTGAGTGATACTTTGGCGCGCAATATGATTCATGGCTACCGGGCTTGTGTAAGCTATACTGATGCCCAAATTGGCAAAGTGCTAGACGAATTAGATCGGTTAGGATTGAGCGAGAACACTATAATTGTGCTATGGGGTGACCACGGCTGGAAGCTGGGCGACTACGGCGACTGGTGCAAGCACACTAACTTTGAACTGGATACCCACTCCCCGCTTATTGTGAGCGCACCCGGAATGGAATCTACCGGACAGCAAACCGATGCACTGGTAGAATTCGTCGATATTTACCCATCACTCTGCGAACTGGCTGGATTACCGTTACAGAGTCATCTGCAAGGAAAAAGTTTTGTTCCTCTTTTAGAGAACCCAAGCCAAGAATGGAAACAAGTAGCGTTGAGTCAGTTTCCTCGTCAGCAAGGTGAGATTATGGGCTACTCTATGCGAACGGACCGCTACCGCTATACCCGCTGGCAGGATACAACCGGAGCAACTATCGCCCAGGAA
The DNA here is from genome assembly GCF_049647865.1 of Tunicatimonas sp. Taxonomy (NCBI): domain Bacteria; kingdom Pseudomonadati; phylum Bacteroidota; class Cytophagia; order Cytophagales; family Catalimonadaceae; genus Tunicatimonas; species Tunicatimonas sp. Next base: position 4,341 of record NZ_JBARYM010000208.1, read on the forward strand.
CTTTACGATCATCAGGACGACCCCACTGCTTACCAAAACTTAGCTATTTCAACTGAATTCGCCGATACGGTACAGCAACTAGATGCTTTACTGACAAAGGAGTGGACGCGTTCTTTGAAGACTAATTAAACAAGAATCTATGGCCGAAAAGAACATTGCCGATCAACTGGCTGAAGTTAATGAGTACGAGCGCGAGCCAGTACCGGAAAACAAAGTAAAGGGCTTCCGCAGCTTTGTAGGAATGGTCGCCGGAGAGCATATTGCCGGTACTGAATTTGTCATTGGGCCCCTCTTCGTTTTGCACGGCGTAACTGCTCGGGACATTTTTCTGGGATTACTTATCGGAAATATTCTAGCCACGCTAAGCTGGACACTTATCTGTGCGCCCACTGCGGTAAAAACCCGTACTACTATTTTCTACCAACTGGAGCGCATCTGCGGATTTAAGTTAGTGACCATTTACAATGTGGTCAATATATTACTGTTCAGTGCTACTGCAGCGGCTATGATCGGAGTTTCTTCAACGGCAGTGGGTTTACTAATCGATGTGCCCATGCCCGGTCTCACCGATATTTATCCTAGCAATATCTCTTCAATACTAATCGTCGTGGCGATTGGGTCGGTGATTGCCGTTGTAGCCACCATGGGGTACGACCAAGTATCAAATTTCGCGAATATTTTCGCCCCCTGGATGCCGCTGATTTTCATTGCCGGAGCGGTAGCGGTATTGCCTCAGTTGGGGGTTACTTCCTTAGATCAATTCTGGGCGGTGGCGAACGCTAAAATCTGGACGGGAGTGGCGGTAGAGGGACTTTCGCAGTACACTCTCTGGCACGTCATTATGTTTTCCTGGTTGTGCAATGCCGCCATGCATATTGGCCTTACCGATATGTCGATTTACCGCTACGCTAAGCGATCCACTTACGGACTAGCTTCCGCGGTAGGTATGTTCGTAGGGCACTACATGGCCTGGATTGCTTCGGGCATTCTTTGCGCTTCCGCGTTTCAAGCGGTGAATTTAAATCCTTCACCGGGTGAGATCGCTTTCTACAGTGTAGGCTTGGCCGGAATTATTTGCGTGATTGTGGCCGGATGGACCACAGCGAACCCTACTATTTATCGCGCCGGATTGGCTTTTCAGGTAGTACTGCCCAACCAAAAACGATGGCGACTAACAATGATCATCGGGGTGATTGCTACTCTCCTAGCCTGTTCGCCTTGGTTAGTTTCTAAGTTAGACCAGTTTCTGGGCATCTACGCCCTAGTTGCCGCTCCAGTGGGTGCGGTGGTCTTAATTGATGTATTTCTTTTTCCTCGCATTGGGCTTCAGAGTAATTACGCCGAAGTAACCGGTTCATCTTTTAATCCGATTGTGTTTGGTACTTGGGCGTTCTCGTTGGGAATCTGCTACTGGCTGTACAACTATACCGGAGCCGATTTTATGTTCTTTTTGGCGGTACCCGGTTGGTTTATCGGGGCAATTCTATACATCGTTCTGAGCAAATTATTTCAATCGAGAATCGCTACTCCTAAAACT
>NZ_JBARYM010000209.1:0-20098 GCF_049647865.1 Tunicatimonas sp.
CTACAACTCCTCTCTTCTAAACGCCCATGAACTTGATAACGAATCTTATGAAAATACTCGCTGCCGGAATGCTCACCTTGCTTTCGTACGCTGCTTCCGCTCAACTCATCATTGACAAAAAAGCTACGGCTAAAAGCGGGGAGAACCTAGCAGTCAACCTGCTGAAAGGTCAGCAGTACAGAAAGATTCGTGATTTTACTCAAGATGTAGATAATAGCTACCAGGGTATGAAGACCTCACAGCAACAAGTACTAGATGATCTAAAGCAAGCCGGAAGCGTTCGCGACCTGCACTGGGCTGACTTGTCTAAATCAATCTATCTAGCTACAGAACTGGTAAAAGGTCCGATACAGCCGGGACTAGAGATAGATTTTGTAATAGACCATCCGATTTTCAATCGATACCCTGATGATACCTACCGCGATCTGTTTATTGCCGGAAGGGCGGATGCCCTGCCAAAAGACGTTTCCTCGCTACAACGAGCTCAGCAAGCCAGTCAGGTGTTATCCGAGAGCGTTCACCAGATCGTAGCCGAACGCAAAGCCTACGCCGCAGTGGCCTTTCAGTACGTGTCGGAAGATTTGCTGCTCAAAGCCACCGAAATGAACGAGGTACTCAAGCAGTCTCACCGGTTCTCTATGACTGAAGCCGAGCGTATCCGGCTGCAAACTTTTGCGGAAAACTATCTGCTGCTGGTAGGGCAACTACTAGAACGCTCGGACGCGCTATTGCTGGATGTCGCTACGGTGAAGCCCTTGCAACGACAGGCCGATCAAGAGCAGAAACGCCTAGAGCGAACAACAATCGCTCGCACGCTAGTACTCAATTACTAAACAAAGAATATCATGCGCCCTACTATTCTCTGGCAAGGCCGCCCTTCACCCTTAATGCACCTGGGACTCTACCTCTCTTGTGTATTTTTGCTTCCCTTTCCTCTCGCCCTATGGCGATACCTTCAAGTGCGTACCACGCGCTATACGCTCACCACTGAGCGCCTGGTCTGTGAGCAAGGGATACTGCACCGCACCTCGGATGAAGTAGAACTTTACCGCATCAAGGACTACACAATTACGGCTTCCCTGCTCAACCGATGGCTAGGACTATCCGATTTGATACTAGTAACATCTGATCAGACGCATCCCACCCTCGTGCTGCGAGGCATTATAGATGCACATGCAGTCAAGGAGCTCATCCGAAACCAAGTAGAAGCACTGCGGACACAGAAGGGTGTACGCGAAATTGATTAACCCGCTCATTTTACTAAACGAATCAAACCAAACCTACTAACTTATGGATCAAGAGAAAACAACGCAGTACGAAGACATCCAACAAGCTGGCCGAACCGCGGCTGATGCGCTGCGGGGCTACGGTTACGAAGGCTTTGCCCAGGAATACGAGCGGATACTACACCGCTTTTCCCCCGATAGCAAAGAGGTGCTGGCGCATAGCCGAATCGCCAGTACCACACTAAAAGAACTCAATCAATTGACCGAAGAGCGGCTGACAGGTAATCTGAAAGGAAAGCACCCTGCCTTGGAACGCAATGTGGAAGTACAACAACGGTTGGAACAAGCCTTACAGCCTGAATCCAAATCTAAAGCTTTGGAGGAGCTGTCGTTTCCCGCCCGGCAGTACCTGGAAACCCATAGCAAACCCTTGGAACAGGCAGCGGGGGAAGTGTCGCGTTACCTGGAAGAAAAGAATAAGTATCTCAACGGGCAAGAAGCTGACACTAAACTACAGACAAACCTTAACCAACAACTAGCTTCCTACCACGCCTTGCCCACCGCTTACAATATGGAACGGTTGGAAGAACACACCCGGCAGGGCATCGGGGTGATGCGATCCGACTACGAGCAAGCCAAAACCACGGTACAGCGAGAAAACGAAGCGTATGTTGCGGGGGCCAACTCCCTTTCGGCCCACGGCCGGGTAGTAATCCTTTCGGAAGCCGACAAGGGGGAGTTCCGGATGCCTAACCAGCAGCCGGGGCAGTTGGTCGCCCTGCGCACTGAACGGGCTGAAGCTCAGTTGCAGCAGTATTCGGAAGTGCGGGCTAAAATTACGAGCATGGATCAGCAGCAACATCAGGAAGTAGTCCCGCCCGATCGGCAGAACATGGGACAAGTGGTAGGTGAGGAAAAATCCGAACAACCAGTCCCTTCCTTCCCCCATCTTTCGGTTGAGCAGCAAGAACGCTACGCCGGGCTAGTGGCGCAGCCTACAGTACCGGCCTCTTCCAAGCAGCCGGAAGTGGAACTTTAATCGTCCTTAACTGCCACAACCTCTCTGTATCAATACAATTTATTCTCACCCTAATTTTATCTCTACTATGAAAGCATATACGTTTTTTATCATAATGCTAATCATTTCCTGGTCACTAACCGCTTGCCAAACGGACGATATACCTCCGGCTATTCCTCACACGATGGGTGAGGCTATATGGCAGGAGGGAACGGTCGTTAAGGATCTTGAACAGCAACTCACTTTTGATCTTTCACCGCATAGGTTACCTCCAGCATTGGATACGCTACTTCCAATCAACGCAAGAACTCTTCCGAAGATGCATGGTAAGGTGATCCTGGACTATCAGTTCGAGGCTTCCTTGCCTTCCGTAAGTCGGGCGAGTAGTCTGCAAAGGATCAGTGGAATGGCCTACTACAGCCGTTTTTTGAATTATACCCTACAGTACGGTATCTTTGATACGGGCTGGCAAACCGATCGGGCGGGCTTTCAGGTACGCACCATTGTCCGCGGTAGTTATTGGCAATCGGGTAAAGTACGCAAGCTGCCAGTAGAATGTACCGTGCACGGAAAGAAGTATACCGCTCATGTGCCCCACAATAGTCGGATGGTCATTACCGAGTACGCTCGTAAAGGAGAACTTAGTAAACGTTCCCAGTTTGTTTTTGATCAACTACCCACGGAACCATTATCGTTCTGGCGCAGCTACCATAACCAGGATGAGCGTCTGGTTTTTTGTCTGACTAATCGCAATACCTACTACCAAAAATACCCCCGTGCTGGAAAGGATAAGTTAATTGCGCAATGGCAGTGAAAAACTCCTTGATATATTCCCTACTCATTATTATATAGGGTAGTGTGCTTTAATTGAGAGTAGAAAACTTAAGAATTTGACGATGAGTTAATAAATTGTATTATTCGGTTCACCGCGATTTCTACGGTTTATGTAAGCGTCGGTACGGCCACCGCGTGGTATAGATTTTTTCGTATCACTAGGAGAAACAGTTCCGATTATCTCAGACACACGCAAAAATTCGGTGAATGATTTTGTTACACACGGGATTGTAAGACCAGCATTTTGTTCTTCACTTGCGCTTAGTCGCTCGTCCTCATTGCCAGATCGGACTGCCGAAACAGCAGCAAGGTCGTAAAGGTGCGATTGACATTCCATCAGAAATAGAACTATAGCGTGGCGGGGTCGCCCCGGTCACCGTCGTTGTCATCCTTGCCACAGTGCCATTCTTGTATTGAATACACTACCTAATGGCAAAACTACCAAATCATTGTAAATCAAGTACTACCGGAGTCGTACAATAGGTATGAAAGGAATGTTAAAAAAGAATTAACCTACCTGGACTTGATTTGACCAGTAGTTACCAACAAAGATGGAACATACTATGAGGTTAGTGAACATGGAGAACAAATGCATTAAAACTTCCACAGCGCGTAAGTTGATAGGTTTTTCAGTCACTGGTTCCTACATTACAGAACAAACTGGTATCTGATGAAACGATTAAGTAAAAATGCAACTATCGTATTTAAATATTTATACAAAAACGCTGACGATTATTTCACTATATCTGATACTTATGACAAGCTAGGACTATTAAAAGGAGACGAAGAAGAAGTGGAGAAGGAGTTAGGTTCGCTAGGTTTGATACAAGTTGAAAATAAATCAAAGAATTGGCGGATAAGTGAGTATGGTAAACGGGTGTATGAATCCTGATAGATAACCTCTTAAATGCTAGCAGGTGTGCTGAACCATTAGCATACTGCCACCACCACTTCAGAAAAATAGTAATCAGAATAGATATCAAGGAGATAAAACGGCTGATTTTCAAAACTTTATATAAAATAATTCTTCATTTTAGGTTGTACCAGTTTTATTATGCTTACCTTCTAAGATGGAAAATATTTTCCCCGAAGGATCGGTGGTATATCCTAAAGTGAATCCTACACTTAAACTAGTAGTAAGGCGCTTTGTAAAGCGGGTTTACTACTGCACCATTCAAGCGACCCCCTCCCAAAAAGAGCTGGTTTTTTTTGAACGAGAGCTAATGAGTGAGCCGGCTACTCTTCTCTAGTAGCAAGGGCAAGGTATTTATCAATTGTTTACCCTAAACCTAAATGAAGATGTCTAAAGAAAAAGAAGGCCGACCTAAAAGTGGTAAAAAAGCACCAGCGAAAAACCTGAAGGAAAAAAGGGCCTCTAAAGCCGCCAAACGACAAGAAAAAAGAAGAAACGACCAATTATAGGCCAGGTTTACCCTACTATCTACTAGCTGGACACTCCATAATAAGATAGTTTATCGGTATGCATACTTTTCTTGTAGAGGATTAGACTAGTCCTTTGTGTCTGGAATACGATTACCCTAAATACGACTTCAATAGATTACTGGGGGAATTATGTCGGAGTCTGCGGGTGGCCCTCTCTTTGATCTGGCGAACCCGTTCCCGGGTTAAGTTGTATTTTTTTCCAATCTCCTCTAGCGTCATTGCTTTTTCTCCGTTAAGTCCGAAATAGTGGGCCAGCACATCAGCCTCCCTTTCGTTTAAGGTAGCAAGCGCTCGTTCCAATTCTTTTCGTAAGGAAGTCGTCATCATATCCGCATCGGCTTCCTCATGCTCATTCTCCAACACATCCAGCAATCTATTCTCATTCTCTTCTCCGTTGGCAAAAGGAGCGTCAAGGGAAAGGTGGTGACCTGATAGGGTCAACGTAAACCCTACCTCTTCTTCGGTCATGTCCATTAGCTTGGCTAGCTCTTCGGTCGTGGGATCTCGATGGAATTGTTGCTCCAGTTGCGAGAAACTCTTAGCGATCTTGTTCAGTGAACCTACCCGGTTTAAAGGAAGCCGAACAATACGCGACTGCTCAGCGATAGCTTGCATGATGGACTGGCGAATCCACCATACGGCATACGAAATAAATTTAAACCCCCGGGTCTCATCAAAGCGCTGAGCCGCCTTGACCAAGCCCAGGTTACCTTCGTTGATTAGATCATTCAGGGTCAGCCCGTGGCTTTGGTATTGCTTGGCTACCGAAACAACAAACCGTAGATTGGCTTTAGTCAGCTTTTCCAGAGCGATTTGATCTCCCTCTTTTATCTTTTTGGCTAAAGCTACTTCCTCTTCTGAAGTAATTAAGCCCAGTTTTCCGATCTCTATTAAATACCTATCCAGGGACTGGCTCTCCCGATTGGTTATTTTCTTGCTTATTTTCAGCTGCTTCATTGGATAATCACCTTCTAGATAAAAGGATTTTGGATGATTAATGCATCACAAATCGCTGCAAGCAAGGACTAGGTGATAGAAAGCAAAACCTCTAGGTCAACTCATTTCCGCAAACTTTAGCAAAAAAGGAAGGATCAAAAATAGAGGCAAACTATAGTGTGTTGAAGGTACACTAATTTTTAAGACTTTTTGTAATTCTTTTCCGGTAAGGCACATATCACCGTTTTCATGATTTATTCAATCAAGGGGGCATAGCAAAACTAAAGAATCAAGCTTGAGTCTAAGGAGCCTTTAAAGTTAGCTACATAATAAATTTAGCTTTTCATAGATATATCTTGTACATACCATACCTTGCCTGAACTTCAGTAGCCCATTAATCCACCGCCATGAGACTTACAATAGAAAGAAAAGATGAAAAAGTGTATCCTGATGCTAAGCGGGTAATTGCTCGCTACTTTTTTAATGGTGATGAACGGGCTAAACAGTTGATTCAACAGGTCATAGAAATAAGTGATCCTAAAGTCTTTAGCATCATCTCACCAATTCTTCAGGAGTATTCTAAAAGACACCGCAATATCACCAAAGTGCTGTACCGGCATTGTGACCGTTTGAAGTCGATTTTTGCCGATATGGATATCAACTATGAGCGATTAAGTGCTTACCGGAAACTACTGATTGGTTCTTTTTTCACCCACGAATATTCGATCGAATCAGCCGCTTTTTTTAATCCTTCTATGGTAGAAGACCCCGATCAGAGCGAACTTGAAGAAGGGCAAAAACGAGTAATAATGAGCTTTAGAGCGGTTGGGGAGGGCCACATCTCTTCCATTGCCTTTCGCAAAGCTTTACTGGATAAAGATCACAATATCAGTGTGTTGCCGGTAGGTAACTATGTAGGTGAAGCTGAAATTATTCATAGTACTCCCTACGAAAAAAGAATATTTTTTGATAACGCATTCAGCGGTCAGATCGAAGCCCAAGTATTAAAGGAAGTAGAAGAGCAACTAGATGATTATTTTGATTATAATATCCTGAAAAAACTCATCCTTGATAAGAAAAAAGCCTACGTTGATGAATCTATGCATTTGGAATACGAAAAAGTGCTATGGCTGGCGGATTCCTATTATGAGATTGCCTTTTCGCTGGATACCGATATTTCTGATCGGGTTATCTTTCCTATCTCTGAATTTGAACGTAAAGGGATAGAAGATGCCCGCTTTGTCCGCTTTACGGAAGACGATGGCAGTCTGGTGTACTTTGCTACCTACACCGCCTACGATGGGGAGATCATTGTGCCTAAACTGCTAAAGACCCACGACTTTTACAATTTCAATATTATGCCATTGTATGGTACCGGGGCACAGAACAAAAATTTAGCGCTCTTTCCTCGAAAGATCAATGGGAAGTTCGTCATGGCCTCCCGTAATGATGGTCGGAACAATTACATTATGTACTCGGATAATATCAACCTGTGGGAAAACCCAGTTATGATACAGCAACCTAAATACCCCTGGGAGTTGGTACAAGTGGGCAATTGTGGTTCTCCCATTGAAACCGAATACGGCTGGTTACTACTTACCCACGGGGTGGGTCCCATGCGACGGTACTGTATCGGTGTGAGTTTACTGAAGCTGGATGACCCTACCGTAGAAATAGGGCATCTGGAGGAACCCTTGCTCATTCCCAACAAAGAGGAACGAGAAGGTTATGTTCCCAATGTGCTGTACTCCTGTGGTTCCATAATCCATAACGGAGAATTGATTATCCCTTACGGACTGTCCGACTACTGCTCCTCGTTCGCTTCGGTGAATCTCAATGCATTGCTGGATAAGCTATACAACAAATCATCAGAAAGATAGAATACGCTGATAGAGCTCCAGATAATCGGAAACCATTTTTTCCTGGGTGAAATGCGTTAGTGCCCACACCCGGCAACGGGAGCGGCTGATCCGGTCAATTTGATGTACTGCCCTGACCGCTCCGCTGATCGTACTTACCAGAAAGCCGGTCTGTTCATGTCGGATTAGCTCCGGCATCGATCCCCGGTTAAAGGCGATAACGGGCGTGCCGCATAGTTGGGCTTCGGCCACACTCAAACCAAACGGCTCCTCAAAGCTGATCGGATGCAGCAGGGCCTGGGCTTTTCCCAGCAATTCACTCCGTTTTTCCGGTCCGGCCGACCCCAGAAATACGATCTGTTCGTCTAAAAAAGGTTTTACCTTTCCATCAAAATAAGCTTGATCCTGGATGATACCGGCGATGAGTAACTTCCGGTTACTCTGGCTGGCAATCTGAATGGCCTCCGCTGTACCTTTATCCGGATGGATACGCCCAAAAAATAACAGGTATTCTTCTGGACGTTCGGTGAACGTAAAATCATCAGCCCGAATCCCATTGTATACTGTGGCCAGATAATTCAGTTCCGGGCTGCGGTTACTGCTGCTGATGGAAACGTAATGCGAGGTGGCATTGTATTTTTGGTAAACCGGGATGATGCTCGGAGAGGAGAATCCATGAATCGTCGTGAGCATGGGCGTAGGGATCAGCCTCGAGTAGGTAAGCGGTAAAAAGTCGAAATGATTGTGTATTACATCAAACTGATGGGCTTTTTCCATGAGATGACTGATGTGCAGACATTCTACTACTTTGGCATCCTGGGAACGGTCTTCTTCGTAACCCGTAGGAACCACCGCTTCCAATTTGGCTGAAGTAAGCGAATCGGCCGTGGCAAAGAGGGTCACCTCCATTCCTGCTGTTACTAGCCCTTCCGTAACATTTGAGGCCATTTGTTCCCAGGGGCCATAATGCCGGGGTGGAGTACGCCACGCTACTGGGGATAATACCGCGATTTTCATTTTAGAGAACAGGTTCTACTTTCTGATCAACCGGGCTGTATTCGTACTCTAACTCCAAGCCTTTTAGCACGGTAAGATGAGAGATCAGGTAGGCCAGCGTGCTTTCCGCCCCCTGATTGCGATTAAGCGCCGTCTCTTGCAAACCATCACAACAGCCTTTCGTTTCGTGGTCATACAACGGAACTCGGAGAATATTTTCGCCCAGAAACCACTGAAAGCTGACGAACATTTTTTCGATAAACTCCGGACGATTGGTACTTTGATACGCCTGGAAATACATCAGCACCATAGCCATCGTTTCTATGGCCTGCTGATCGAAAACGGGCATATCCTGACCCCGGTGATACCAACCGTAGCTGCCTACCGGACTTAAAAACCCATGTTGCAGGGTTAGGTTATCCAGAAACTCCAGGGACCCCATGGCTACCTGCTTCACCTTTTCATCGCCAGTAACTTCACTGGAGTGCAGCAACGCTAACGGTAAAATAGCATTGTCGTAGGTGAGCTTATCTTCAAACCAGTGCCAATCACTACTACGATGTTGCTTATAAGCTTTCAATAAAGGAGTCGTTAGATCAGTCAGTTCACGCAGGAGCAGATCATCATCAGGGTGCACTTTTAAATAGTAGCTAATACCGATGATGGTATTGGCGATACCCCGCAAATGGTGCAGTGCTTTGAAGTGCGGCACTGAGCGGAAGAACAGTTCGACGGCAAATTCCCGATAGGAGCTATTGGGGGCACAGTTAACGAGATAACCCAACGACCATACCGTACGGCCAAACGAATCCTCGGACCCCACTTCATCCAGATACTCCCTTCGGAAGCTTAAAAAGTTGCGAAAGTTTCCATCATCCCGTTGCATATAATGAATAAAGCTGAGGTAGATGGGCAACAAATCCAGCGCCTCCTTGCTTTTGTTCCTTTGGTAGGTCATCAGGATCATGATTAGCGCCCGGGCATTGTCGTCCATGCAGTACCCTTCTTTCAGGTTAGGAATACCGTATTTAGCGTGCTGCACAATGCCGGTATCGTCTGTCAGACGACTTGCATGGGTTAGGCTGAATTCCGGAATTCTATCCGTATCTACTATCGGTCGAATCGCCTTTTTAACAATGGTCTTTTTCTCAAGAAACTCATGAATGGTTTGGATATAGTCTGCCCCTATCCGGGGCCAGCGCAAGTGTAATCCATACTGATAAGCCCGCTGCTTCAGTGCATCCAGCGCCTCAGGTTGATCCAGAAGTTCATTCACTGTTTCAGCCAGCGCTTCTTCGTCCTTAAAGTTAAATAAGCGTCCTCGCTCATGATCCAGCAGTTCCATGGCATGCCAGTAGGGGGTAGATACCACGGCGGCGCCGGCCCCTACCGCGTAGGATAAGGCTCCACTTGTGATTTGAGCTTCATTGAGATAAGGCGTGATATAAACATGCGCGGCGGACAGATAATCCATGAGTTCAGCTTCAGAAACAAATTTGTTAATGAAGGTCAGGTGCTGGTCAATCTGTAAACGGACGGCCAAACGCTTCAGATGATCCCGGTACTCTTCGCCCGAGGTGCGGACAATGCCGGGGTGGGTTTTGCCCAGAATTACGTATATCACATCGGGATGCTGCTCCACAATGCGGGGCAACGCCCGGATCACGGTTTCTAAGCCTTTATTCCGGCTGAGCAGACCGAACGTGAGCAGCACGCGGTGATTTCGGAAAGATGACACCTTTTTCAGCGGATTCACCACCGGAGCTTCCAGATCAGGGACGCCATGTTCAATGTATTGGATCTTCTCCGAGGCGATGCCGTAGATCGTAGTAAGAAACTCGATCCCCCGACGGCTCATCACAATTAGCCGGGCGGAGCGTTCGGCGATTTCCTGAATGATGAGTTTCTGGGTGTAGGATGGTTCTCTCAGTACGGTATGCAGTACCGAAAACAACGGTTTTTCCAGACGGTGGATCAGGGGCAAAATATAGATCCCGCTCTCTCCTCCGTATATGCCGAATTCGTGTTCCAGGATCACTGCCCTAGTATCACTGGTATTAATGAGGGTAGCCGCCTGGATATAATCTTTCTGTTGGTTTTGCCGGATGACAAATTTTACATGATCCGGATAGTCATAAGCCAACTGCTCTTCCGAATCATTCATCGCAATACCAAAGCTATGTTCTCTAAACGAGTGATCAGAATAGTTGGTATTCACTGCCTTTTCCAAATTATCGTTGAAGGTGGCAATACCGCACTCTCGGGGTAAATAAGTAGAAATGTAGGCGATTTTCATGGTGCAGCGTAGTATAGGCATAAAACTAAATAATTAATCTTTCAAGCGTAACCTCGCAAAAATAAGCTACCTCCGATACTTTAGGGACGTTAGTTGACAGGTAACTCTACCGTAAATGTACTACCTAGATGCTCCTGGCTGGTCACCGATATTTTGCCCTTAAGCATATCGGTAATTTTCTTGACGATGGAAAGGCCTAGGCCCGATGTTTTTTCGCCTCTGATTCCTAACCGACGAGCATTCGTAAACTTCTCGAATAGCTCGGGCAGCTTATCTCTAGGAATGCCTATGCCGCTGTCTTGCACCGAGAGAGTAAAGTAACCTGTCTGATATGAGAGGCGAACGGTAACACTCCCTTGAGCCGGGGTGAATTTGAGAGCATTCATTATCAGGTTATCAATCACCTGTTTTAATAGCCTGCTATCGGTGGAGATTGGTATGGCTTCATTGAGTAGCTCGGTCGTTAGTGAGATAGCATACAGGTTGGCTATAACAGCAAAATGCTCTACTCTGCTTTGAATCAATTCACTAACATTGGTTGGTTTACGCTCAAGTGTAAACTTGGTATCGTTCAGTTCGAGCAGGCTTAGTAGCGCATCGATCAGTTGGGTAGCGTCTTCCTCCACATCGTCTATCAGGGTCAGAAAGTATAATCCCTCCGAAGTATCATCTTCTTGAATATTACTTTGGGCAAGATTTGAGAGAACTTGAATGCTAGACAGTGGATTTCTCAAATCATGCACTAGCATATGAATGATTTCCGAATTCCACTCACTAGATTTTTGCAAAGCCTCCAGTTGCTCGTAGCATTTCGTTACATTGGAAATATGAGCCGCAACTTGTCTGCCATTTTCTTCCATCAGAAAAGAGCGCAGGTTCAACCATTTGGCCTCATATTTTTTATGATTAGCTCGTAAATCATGATCCTGTAGGGCATTCTCGGTAGAGAAACTCCTGAGTATGGCCTTAAACTTATTTCGGTCCTGAGGATGGAAAAAATTCGCCAGCCGGTTATGATCAGTAAGTTCTCTCAACTTAAAAGCGCCATTCTCGCAGTAGATATCAGCTAGGTGTATAATCTTCTGAGTGCCTATGTCCCAAATAAAAAAAAACTCGGGTTCATTATCGACAATTTGCTTATTCAGATTAGTAATCATAGAAGTAAGTGGCTTATTGGCGAATAAGAGTTTCTGACATCTCAAGTTTTACATTTTTGTATTACATCTAATCATGGTATCCATCAGCATCGAGCCGAACTTGTTCTGCATTAAACGTTCCGGGATACCTAATCGGTACTCAAGCGTATGATCTTTTGGAATATGCTACTACAGCAGTATTTTAAAGTCTCTTCACCTAACAGGTATAAAAAAGTCCCAGAATATTTCTCCAACGGTGCCCGAAAATTTCCAAGGCTTAGTTTCAAACTATATATTTACGGCATATCCGTTTTCTTTGTTTATAATCATATTACTGCTATTTTCTGAGTAAATAGACTGTTTGGATTTCTTATTCTACTATGCACTGGGTGCCAAAGCGACTTATTGAAGGGCTATATAAAAAATTCCTAATCAGTGAATACAGCTCTCTTTTTGAAAGAGGCCAAAGAAAGGCGGTTTCACCTGCGCGAAATCGCCTTGTCAACAAATATTACATTCAGATCAGAGAAGGGAACGATAACGGTGGGTATAAAACCCGTCACGCATTGAACTACTTCGTTCTTCTCCATGAGAAAAATTAGTTAGCTCCGTAACACTCAACTGCTTAACATTTTCTCTTTGATACTGTATGTTTTTTCTCTCCTCAATCATTCTCAAATTTTTCATCAACTATCTCTTTTTGTGGTTATTAAATTTTACTTACTCTTTAGTGCACGGTATCTAGCGTTCTTGGTTGCGCTATTGGTAGATAGTTAGCGATATTATACATCAAGAGTTGTTTTTAAGCATTTTACTACCGCTATAGGTAATTTTATCACTTCTGTGTCGTGCCTGATTGGCATCTGCCATTAGCAGTCAACAGAGTCTCAACCTTATTATTACCAGTCTCCTTTGGGTGAAGGCCATATGTCAATACACAGTCTAATTATTGGTTTCCAAACTCTGAGATAATTTATCGATTTCTCCTTCAATTTTGCCAATAGCAGCACTAATCTCTTCGTAGGATCTGCTCCAATCGTCCTCTTTGATTGATTTTACTTCCACGATTCTCTCGTTTATCGTTTCTTTTTCGTCCTGTAGCTCCGCAATGGCCGAAGAAATATCTCTCTGAGCAGCTTGGTTTGATGATTTCTTAGAAACCTTCTTAAGCTCGCTTATCCGGTCATCAATCTTGCTACTGCGATCTTCCAGCTCCTTTACCTTGGTTTCGCGGAAATCAGTGTAAAACTGTTTTCTTGAACCATAGGCCTCCTCGGTTTTTTCTTCGGCTTCCTGGGTAGCTTCCCGGGCATCCTCCAAATCATCTTGTACATCAGATTTAGTCAGGGGGTGGCTACAACCTCCCAGAATCGTTATACCTAGGATGATAATAAATGCTATGAATAATTGATGTGAATAGATAAACGTTTTCATTTTTATAACTTTAAAAGTATATAATCATTTTTCATTAAACATTGAGAATAGTAGGCTATACTGAACGAGAGTAGCTGTCGTAGAGCAGCCTTTGGCCTGCTCGTAATTGATAGGGTCTCCTATTGATTGCTGGTCTCCAGACCTTCAGAGAGTTTGTCAATTTCACGCTCAATTTTGCCGATAGCCACATTGATCTCATCGTAGGAAGTGCTCCAGTCTTCTTCTTTGATTGATTTTACTTTCACGATTTTCTCATTAAGTCCGGCTTTTTCGTCCTGTAGATCCTGCACTGCCGAAGCAATGTCTGCCTGGGCGGCTTGATTAGAGGCTTTCTCAGAAACGCTTCTGAGCTCGGCTATCCGCTCATCAATCTTACTACTGCGATCTTCTAATTCTTTGACTTTCACCTCAGCAGAATCCACGTAGAATTGCTTTCGGGCATCATAGGCTTCCTGGGTTTCTTCCTGAGCTTCCTGGGTAGCTTCCCGAGCGTCCTCCAGATCGTCCTGTACCTCTGCCTTGGTTACCGGACCATTACATCCTTCTAAAGCGGTTATCCCCAGAATCAGCACCAAAGCGAAGGGTAGTTGATAGAAAAAAATAGATTTTGTCATTTTCATTATAGTAAAAAAGTAAATAAAAGTATTCACGGTTAAAAACGAAGGGTTGGTAGACCTGAGGCTACGCGCACTCCTCTTGCCGAATGGCTTTATGAAGTCTCTTTAAGGATCATTTAGCTCACTCATAGATAAAAAATTTAGTTAATGGTTGATACAAAACATCTACCATAGGGTAAATGGTTGAGCATTTACGGGGTGATGCGGATGCCCCAGTGATTTCAGCATCTGAATGTGAGAATGAATCCCTTGGGTAAACGTAGGCATGACCTGATAACGCAGATGAAATTCTTGAGCCGTTTGCTCTACAATAGGAGCAATACGACGATAGTGCACATGGCAAATAGTAGGGAATAAATGATGCTCAATTTGATAGTTCAATCCGCCAATGTACCAATTTAAGAAGCGGTTGTCTCGGGCAAAGTTGGCCGTAGTAAGTAACTGATGAACCGCCCAAGCGTTTTCAATATCCCCTTCCGCATTGAGAATTGGCTGATCTACCCCTTCTACCACGTGCGCCATTTGGAAAACCAGCGTGACAATATAGCCAGCAACCAGATGCATGGCTAGGATCCCAATCAGCACCTGCCACCAAAGAAGTGGCGAAATCAATATGGGGAGGGCGACGATAAAAAACAGGTAAGACAGCTTGGTAAACAGCAGCTTAATCAATTCAGCCCGAAGTGTTGATTTTTGGTGCAATATCATCCCGGTGCGGTGATAATTGAGGAGCTTGATTAGATCGCTTAGGATAAAAAATAGGGTATTGAGACCGTAAAGGAAAAAAGCGTATACGTGCTGATAACGATGAATCCACTTTAGGGAAGCATGATGCGACAGGCGAATCACAATTTTCGTTTTAATATCTTCGTCCAAGCCGTAGATGTTAGTATAGGTATGATGAAAGATGTTGTGTTGGATTTTCCAGACGAATGGGCTGGCCCCAATGAAGTAGGTGATATAACCCACCCAGCGATTGACCTTTGAACTTGAGGAGTAAGAACCGTGTAGGGCATCGTGCATAACCGACATTCCAATGCCGGCCATTGCTACGCCCATTAGGATCGCCAGAGGTAATAAGAACCAGGGGTTTACCGAGAGTAACAAAACCGCCAGATAAGCACCCAGGTACGCCCCGACCAGCACCACTGATTTAATAATCATTTCCCGGTTGCCGTAATGGGTAATTTGGTTGTCTTTAAAGTAGTGGTTGACTTTTTTTCTGAGCACCGGAAAAAACTCAGATTGACCCTGATCGATAAATTTGGCGGAAGCTTTCATAAAAAAGATGAAAAAATAACTTTTTATTAGTTAAAACTATTACATAGGAAGAATGTAAAAGAGTCCAGGTTTTACCTTAGCGGTTATTTTAACTTATTTTACTACCTCTAGTGGTAATTTTGTCATTTTCAAATTGGGCTATGCCCGTTTTAATAAGAATTCTACGCTCGATTTAGTAATAAGGTAATATGGAAGCGTTATTACCGCGGGAGGCCTTATTATTACCTCTACTAGTAATTTTATTAATTATAAAGATGCAAAAGCAGTTGTCTACCGTGGTATCGGAGTATTTGATCAGGTAAGTGTTTTTATTTATCCGGCATCATTATGATGTTTTTCTTGTTGATAGAAGAGCTTGAAATCTAACAGCAATTAGATTGGCAGGTAATAAAAAAGAATATGCTGGGATTTTAAAAAAAAATTCGTTGTTACATATGTATGGAAATAACTGTCACTAATAAAGACCGATTCGGAGTAATGCAGACTATTGCTTCCGCACTCAAAGTACCATTGGTGACTAATAATTTTGTACAGAGCTTCCAACTACCCAAGCAGCTAGGTTTTGGCACCATGAAGACCTATCAGTTGCACGATGGACTTAGCTTAGTAGCTATTCACGGCACGCTTAAAGAAGACCTACTGATTAACTTAGAACAACTTAAGTACCACCCGCTTCGCCTGATCTTTTGCCGAAAGGGTAAGTTGGTTCACTCGGTCAAAGCCCGTCTCATTCAGTACCAACTTAACGCTTCAGAAAATTCTCTGTCGGCTTGTTCCGGTAGTGTAGATCAGTTTTTTCGCTTTCACTCTCATCTGGAGCAAACGATTTATATTATTGAAATCAATCGGTCATTTTATCTGAGCCGCATTGATGCTGGGTTGGAAACCATCCACCCCCATTTGGAAAAAACATTTCGGGATGTAACCGCTCACTACCCTTTCCTCTACCATGGTTACTACAGTATCGGTGCCTCTGAGTGTCTGAACCAAATTCATCAGACCACCTATCGGGGGCTTATCTTGCGCACGTTTCTGGAATCTAAAGTACTAGAGCTACTCTCGTTGGTACTCAGCCAATATAGTGATGATCAAAAGCCCAGTTCCCAGCAGTTGATGCTTCGGGAGCGCGACGAAGAGGCACTATTGAACGCCAAGAAAATTGTTATGGATCGCTTAGCGGACCCTCCTTCTATTAAGGAACTGGCTCATATGATCGGTATCAACGAATTGAAATTGAAACAGGGATACAAACAACTGTTTCATACTACGATCTATCATCACATTCGAGAGGAGCGACTTCGGTTGGCCAAAGTACTGTTAGCCGAAGACAAGTGGAACGTGGGAGAGGTAGCCCAGCGGGTTGGCTATACCAACAAAAGTCACTTTTCCAGCAAGTTCAAAGAAAAGTTTGGCATGTTCCCAAAGCAGTTTCAGCAAACTCTGTTAACCAGAGAAAAATAAGTTTCCTGTAAGGGCAATTTAGTTACCGGGATGAACCCTTTATATGAAACTGTTTGTCTATCTTAAAATTGGCAGGAAGCACGGCATTCGTTTCTATCGGTTTGCCGATAAGTCAATTCACCTAAAGCGAAACCCTTCTACCGCTTGAAAGAATCATTTCCTAGGGAATGTATCCTTTAGGAGTTTTTACATGATAGCTTTTCTCATGAAAATACATTTAGAGTCGTATTTCCTGTATGATCTTATAGTCCTCCTAGAAAAACAGTTGGGCCAGGATTATCTGGTTCATCAGCAAGATATACTTAAGATCAGTACTCCCGACTATTCCAGCCGTTTCCGGGCACTGGACTTTTCCCACGGGCTGGGCTGCTTTTATCTAGATATGCGGCTGGAAGAAGATCTGGAAGTTTTCTTTGATATTGAACAGTATCATCCTTTACGCTTTTTATACTGTCTGGAAGGCGGGTTTTCTCATTCCGGGGTGTCTAATCGGCTCCAGCACCAGATCCGTGCCGGTCAGTTTATCGCCTATGCCTGTATTCAGGAGCAGGAGCAAAAGATCCGGTTTCCAGGGCGACAAGCGGTAAAGTGCCTAGGAATTCAACTTATCCGGCACGACTTTACGCAACACCGGGATATATCCCACTTACCCGCCATGATCAGAAATATTATTGAGGATACCCAAGCAAAACGACCCTATTTGCTGCATCAGACGTACGCACCGGTGATTGCCTCCTACTTGGTAAACACCATTCAAAATAAAAAAACCGGATTCTCAGGTAACCTTCTATTTGAAGCTCATGCGTTGGAGATATTGGCCCATCAGTTAGCGGAATATCAGTAGGGGGCGTTTAATTCCACCAAGCAAGAAGTTCTTAGGTGAGATTTCATGTATTTTTCACGTGGATGTAGTAGGGTATAATAAACCGTTTAATATGTTACCTTTAAGCGTTCACTAGTGAAATTAATGGGCACGAGATTAAAGATTAAGCACGAAACTGCGTATACGTTTAGTAAAGAAGTGTTTGTTGAACCGCACTACTTTAGGTTCAAACCCAGGGTTACACCGCACAATAAGCTAGAAAGTTTTGATCTCACTATCGTCTCGGCGCCAACCGGTTTATCGGAACATAATGATGCGGAAAACAATCTGATACACTTCGGCTGGTTTAGCGGGATGCACGAAAAACTAAGCATTTGTGCGGAATCGGTAGTGGTATTGAAAGACAATAATCCTTTTGACTTTATCATGTTTCCCGAGCACTATTTTGATCTGCCTTTTAATTATTCGTCGCAACTGAAAGACATTTTACATTCGGCACTACACACTATAAAAATTGATGATTCCCTCGTGGAATATGCTAACCGTATTCTGGTAGACACCGCTTACAAAACCCTTAACTTCATTACCGCCTTGACCCGCCAAATTCATCATGATTTCACGTTGGAAACGCGGATTGAAGGCGAGTCTTTCGCACCCGATACTACTTTTAATTTAAAACAAGGGGCTTGTCGGGATCTTTCATGGATGCAGATCCAGTTGCTCCGACACCTAGGCATTGCCTCCAGATTCGTGAGCGGTTATTTTTTTATTGAATCAGAACATCCAGAACCTGAGTTGCATGCCTGGGTGGATGTTTATCTGCCCGGAGCAGGGTGGGTTGGATTTGACCCAAGCAATGGGATGATTGCCGGTAGCTCCCATATTCCTATCTGCTCCAGCTCACAATACGAAAATACCATGCCGGTGACCGGCTCATTTAGAGGGAATGCTACTAGTGTTCTGGCTACATCACTATCCATGGTGCGCGTTTAAGTTTATTCACCCTAAACAGAACTCTTCAAAACCTTCTTCCAGGGATTAGGGATTTCGTACCAGATTAAGAACAGTTCGGCCATCGGATAATCAGGGGTAGCTATTGGTTCAGACCGCAGGTGCATGCTGCTAAGGGTCATGTCTAGCGGTTGGAAGATTCGTTTGGTAAATACCTTATGGAGGGACTTACCTTCCAGTTGCTCAATAATCAATCCCAGTAGAATGTATTCGGTATCGGTATAGTGGTAGCCAGTGCCGGGTACAAATCTGGCTGGGAAGTGCTGTTTAGTGAACTGAATTAATTCTTCCGGTTCCCAGTAGCGTTCCGGCTCAGAGAATAAGAGGCTCATCATATTTTCACCCGACGTAGGTTCATCTTCGAAGTAATCGGGTAGACCCGAGCGGTGCTGTAGCAAATGACGGATGGTAATCTGATCGCCGTAATCCACTCCGTCAATTACGTGCAAGCCTCGTATAATTTCGGTAGGCAAATAGTTAGCCGCCGGATCATCAAAGCTTAACTTTCCTTCGTCGGTGAGCATCGCAATAGTGGTCGCCGTAAAGGTTTTGCCTAGACTAGCCGTATGGAAGGGCGTTCGGTCGGTTACCATATCTTCATTAGCGAATTGCCCACCCACCCACTGCTCATGAATACCCAGTCGGTCGGAATGTAGTAGGAAGAATCCGTTGTAGATATTTTCTTTTTGCAGCACTTCATTAAACTGCTCTCTTATTCTAGATATTGACTGAGCGTGGCTTTCCTGAGAAAGAACAGTATTCAGAACAAATGAGAGGACGAGAATAGTAAGTAGCGTTTTCATATTCATGGGGTTTGGTACCTGAAGTTAATCAACTATTTGCGTTACATCCGGAAAAAAGAGGCCGCAGTACGGCCCCTCGTTGTACATTCAGAATTTGAAGTTTACCCCAACCTGCACATGGTGGGTAGAAGAAGACACGGGTTGATTAGTCTCTAAATCCTGATAAGCAAAGTGGTACTGCGCAGCTAAGCCTACCCACCGGCGCAGTTCGTACTCAGCTTTTACCCGCACTTCGGGGGCTAGGTAGCGGCTCGGGTTTTGCCAGTCGCCGTTCTCCATGCGAAATAACAAATCGCTGACTTCCATTCCCTCGGTATAATCTGCGTAGGGTGGGCGAGCGGTATACATAAACAGCGGTAAGCTCAGTTGCCCGGTAAAATTCCAGCGATCCAGTCGGTAGTTGGCCCGGCCAGTAGCCGATAGACCGTGGGTGCTTACGTAACTGTAAGAAGAACCGTCATCGTTCTGAGTAGTAACCTGCGAACCGATACTGTATTCCGGTCCGAGGTGAAATTGCCAGCGGTTGGTTTCTTTGAGTTTCCACAACCAGGCCGCTTGTAGTTCAAAACCGATCATCTCGCTTTCAAATTGCTCTCCCGCATCGGGGGTAAGCTTAGCAGCCATGCTCTGAGTTTCAAATACAAAAATATGACCTTGCCGGGTGGATCGCTCCCAGCCAAACTGCCACAGTGCGCTGTTTACATCGTAACTCAACGGCGAATAGAATTGATCTTTCCACTGTCCGCCGCCAAAACCAGCCATCAGGGTGATCCGGTTGCGGGGTGGGTCAGTTTGCGCTTGAACATTTAGGGTAAAGAATACGAGGATCGTTAATAATAGAGCTTTCATCTTTTAATTGGTTAAATATGAATATTTGGTTTAAAATTTCTCATCGGGCTTCGGTCGACTAATCCGGATTAGCCG